>DALYYK010000212.1:0-5304 GCA_031983305.1 Candidatus Fimivivens sp.
GCGGGTGATAGGCTCGTCCGGCAGGAACTTTGTGCCGAAATCGTCCTTTTGGATGATTCCCGCAATGATGAGCGCCTCTATATGCTGCGCCGACCAGTGTCCGGCAATGTCAGTGAAGTGAATAGTGACCTCGCTCTCTTTCGGCTCCGGCAGTTCCATGGTTCTGGCAATCAGGGCCGCAAACTCACCTCTGGTGATGATCGCGTCGGGGTGTGCCAGACCATCGGGGTAGCCACTGATGACGCCCTTATCCGTGAGGATTTGGATGGCTTCCTCCGCCCAATGGCCCTTGGCATCCTCAAAATACCGATTTACAGCATAAGCGCTGCCTGCAAAAAGAGAGACAACAAGGCAGGCTGCAAGGATGATTCCGAGCGGTCTTTTCATTTTCTCGTTCATAAGCTACCTCCTACATCCCACCCATGGCAGGCTGGCTTTGCTCCTGCTTGGGTTCGGGAGATTCCTGTTTCTGTGAGGCGGCCTGCCCCTGAGTGAGCGCCTGCTGGTAGGCGCCGAGGACAGCCTTGTCAAATTCCGCTTTGGCTTCCTTGGTGCAAGGGAAGCAGATGTCCTTGTACTCGCCATTTCCGGCTTTGTAGCTGGGCATGGAAATGAACAGTCCCTTGGAACCCTCCATAATCTTGATGCCCCGGACGGCAAAATCGCCGTAGATATTGACCGAGGCGGTGGCCTTGCAGCTTCCCTCCGGGCGGATGGAGTGAATTTTCACATCGTACTTGGGGACAGCCGGTGTTGTATTCTTAGGCATGGTTTTTCCTCCTTCTCAAAATTGCCGGTACAGTTAACCGGCGTAGTTGAACATCTCCTTGATGCGCTGGGTCAGGGTCGGCAGCACAGTTTCCCCGAACAGGGCGTAGAGCCCCGCCAGAAGCAGGGCGCCGATGACAACGGCCAACAGAATCTTAATAGCCGTATCGATGTAACCCTCCCCGGCACTCCCTGAGAGAATATGCCTGCTGCGCAATGTAAGTCTGGCGGCGGTGTCCTTTGCCGCCGTCAGCTTATGAGAAACCGTGGCTTTCATTTTTTTGATAATATGAACCATATTATTTTCCTCCGTTCTACTGATGGAGCATAAAAAAGACAGCCCAAGGCTGCCTACATACTCATGCCCATAGTTTGGATGTGTTCGGGCAGCTCAAATTTGATCTGCCGGAATACCTTGCGGTCTGCATAATAGAACTCGCTGCCGTCAGCGTTGTATAGCTCAATGATGTCTGACATGGAGAGCGGGTTCCCTGAAAAACCGCGAGGCTGCCGTATACTGTACCGCTCATAGATGGTTTCCGGATCATTGGTGTCGAGCTGGCCGTCATAGGCGATGCGGTAATCTTCGGGAGACGGTTCTCCGAACTTCCGCACCATTTCCTCGTAGGGAATGAATTTCATGTGGATATCCACGTCGGGCTTGAGCTGCCAGATGCGGACAGTTTTCAGCGGAGCAGCAGTTTCAATACTGCCCGGCCGTTCCCCGGCAAGGAGCCGCTCCATCACGCCATCCGTCCACTGAGGTTTTAGGGAGCGGCTTTTTAGCCAAGCGGACAGCTCATCGCTTTGAAAGATGCTGTCTACCACTGCTTTTTCTCTTTCTGTATACCCGGCCGGGTTTCCGTAGTAGGAAATGAGGCCGTTTTTCAGGGTAATCCCCGGCATGGTACCGCCTCCTTACTGCATGGTCATCCCTCCCATTTCGGAGGAATCGCCTGCGGTCTGTTCCTGCTCCTGTAGTTCCGCCAGCCTTTCCCTGGCCCAATCGGGCAGATGACTGTCTGCCAGCACACCGGTAAAATCACTCCGGTTCCATCGGGTCTTTTCACCATCTCCTAAGTTGGTAGCATAGACAGCCCTGCCCCTCGAACCGGCATGGGAGCCAAAGCCTCCAGTGCAGAGCCAGAGCTGATTCTGTGGCGTCAGGCATTGTTCCTTGAGGATGCGGGGCGACAGCACTACCACCTTACCTTCAAAGTCCTGCTTCTCCGTATCGGGCAGGCAGTGGATATGGTCAAACATCCCAAGCTTTTGATATGCCTCCCGGTACTGGTTGACAAAGCTATCCAGCGTGGCGGGAGAGCTATTTGCCGCAAATTGACAGCGGCGATCTACTCCGGCGCCATCTCTGTCGGGTGAAATGTAGATCTGCTTTGCCCAATCGTGATTTCCTCTGGAAAAGCGCCCTTCGAAGCCCTTTTGCTGGAGAGAGTTGGCGAGAACATAGGACACCCGGTGGTAGCCATATTCCGCGATGACCGAGGGGGCGCAGTCGGGCTTCAGATGCACTCCGTCAAAGTCGCGGTAGATCGCTTCCTCAATGGCATTCCTACAGGCGACGTTAAGCTTGCGGCTCTCCCGCCAGAGTTCCATCTCCCGCAGCCGCTTAGCTTCCTCGCGGGAGTATGGATAAACATAGGAAAACACCTTATCTGCCATAGACGATTTCCTCCCGAAGGATCAGCTCATCCAGCGCAGCAAGGCACACGCCACTCTGTGCCAGCACCGAAAGGATGCCAGGCGGCACATCGTTGATGTCCTGCTGGATGTCAGCCTCCACCACCGTGATTTCACCGCTGTCCTCATCGGTATAGGCTTCCAGTTTGGCATCGGCCGGAATTCCCGCTTCCTCCAGTAGATAGCCGGGAATGTTGATGTTCTGACTCTCATCCAATAGATCCCGGCAGAGGGAGCAGTCTGCTACCCACCGGTCGGGGCTGTTATCGCTGCGGCATTCCGTACCAGCTTCCGACCTTTCATCGTCACAGTTGTTGCAAAGCCCGCAGGCTCCGGCCAAGTGAACCATCAAATCGCTTGCAAGTTCACTGAGTACCGTGATAACATTGGCAAGCTCCAGCGCCGTCAGTTCACCCTTGTGAATGACACATACGCCCTCGGCCGCAGTCACCGCAAGGGACTCGGCATCGGTAAAACCGCAACGCTGCTGAACAGCCAAAGGAATTTGCAGTGCCTGCTCGGTTTTTTTCTGATTTGTTTTCATTGGGTGCGTTCCTCCTTAAAATGTTTGCCCCGTGATCGGGGTGTCTGATTGTTCCTGCGTTTCACGCAGTTCCTCCTGTTCACGGATAAAATCATCAAATGACTGCATTTCTTCCGGTGTCAGGCTGTACTTTTGCATTTCCAGTGCAGTGAGCAGGGCATGGGCCACGCCGACCTCCTGCTGGAGGCGCATCAGCTCGGTTGAATCCATTGGACGGCTCCCGGTGGTCTGGATGTTCACGTCAAAGTGTATCCGGTAGAGATTTGCCTTAAAGTCCGTTTCTCTGCGCATATTAATGGCGAGGTACGCATCACTACTGGATTCGGGATAAATAAAGGAGCCGCAGCTATAGCTTTTAAAGCGGCTGCCGGTCATGCTCTCAATTAAGCGGGCGGCGCTTTTCAGTTTTTCCAAATCGGTCAGAAGGAGCATTCTCCCTGGTCCCTCGCTGTAGGTGAAGCATAATCTTTCCGTCGGCTCTAAGTGCTTGGCACACAGGTTCGGCAAATGCTCTCTTATATGGGCGCCATCGACTTCGTGCGGGTAGTATTCAAGCTCCGCACGGATATCCTCCACTTGATTTTTTGTAAGAAGATTTACCTTCATCTCAGCATAGACGTCATCCTTACAGATGCCCTTGTAAGCGTCATAGGCCACATATCCATACAATTCAAACCTTGTGCTTTTCGGAATCTCCATACCCGCAAGACTGTCGGGGTCTTTGAGCGCCGCCAGATAGACCTCCTTGCCCCTGGAAATGAGCCATGCGCGGAAATCCAAGAAACCGTCATCCGACATATAATCGTTGAGAACGCAGGAGGCCGCGAACACGCCGCTGGTGTCTGCCAGAACCCTGTAACACCGCAAATAATTGGCCCACACAGCGATTTCCTGCGGACTGTAATCCTGCAGCTTTTCCTGAGTCACGCGAAGCACGCCCTCCAAATCGGAGCCACTCACCTCGCTGTTAACCGAGTCAATGATGTGCCAAAAGGTGTTTTTGTCCATGTTCAATCTATGAAACCTCCTTCACCGAATAAATTTAACTGCATCGGACTATCCCGCATCCGTTCCTGCATATCGTAGTTGGCAATGAGGATTTCAGGAAACTGCGCCCCATTGTCATACCTTTGCTTGATGTTGTTGATGCGGGTATAGGAGTCAATTTGGATACCTGGCGCATCATATAACTCCCGGATAAAGCTGCAGTCATTGTAGGACAGCAGGAACTTACCCTCAATCCGAAGCAGTGCATCCCGCAGACGGATGTGGTCTTTCTCCGTGAAACCGTCCTCGCCCACGTTTTTGTAGTAGCTTTCGGTTTCAAAATACGGCGGGTCGCAGTAAAAAAAGCTGACGGGGCGGTCGCACTGCCCGATCAGCTTCTCAAAGTCCTTATTTTCGATGACCACCTTGGCAAGCCGCCTGTGGGCTTGCTCAATCAACGGAAAGTTGGACCACATATCATGTGGCTGGCTGCCGTAGCTTGTCAGCCCCGAGGCGTAGCTGTAGCGGATGAGCTGATAAAACCAAGCTGCTCTCTGCACATCCGAGGCAGGACTGTCACGAGCCAGTGTGTTTTTAATAAGATCAAAATCTGCACGGGCGTTCAGGATGTAACGCAGTGCCTTCGTGAGTTCCTTCGGCTTATCCCGCACGCAGCGGTACAGGTTAACCAAAAGACCGTTGAAATCGTTGTACACCTCAAAGTCATTGCCGGGGAACTTGTGAAACAGGACCCAGCCGGCCCCGCCGAATACCTCAATGTATCTTTCGTAGTAGATGGGGAACAGAGTGACAATCAGCTCACGCAAGGATTTTTTGCCACCGATCCACGACATAAAACTGTTCAGGAGTCATCACCTCCCTCCAGCGGCAGGCGTATCTGCGTATCGTCAAACGCCGCGAGGGAACGCCTGAGACCTGTGATAGCAGCGCTGATCCCGCTGATGCGGTTTCTCATATGCCGAATGGTCAGGCGCACTTCCGTTTCGGTTTTTGCGTAGAAATACCCGCTTTGGTCACTGGCAACGGGGATACCTTCACGGCGCAGGGCATTAACAAGGTCGCGCAGCTCCTTGCCGGAGATGTGCAGTGCGTATTCCAGCTCCCTGCTTGTAACAGCATTTCCCGCGCCGTGATGATAGCGGTGCAGATACTTTGCAAGTTGCTCCTTGAGCATCTTTGCCTCCTTTCCGGCCGTTTCCCCGGAAAGGTAAGGCAAAAAAGGGCATAAAAAAACAGGGCCGCCTCCTGTTTGGGGAAACGGCCCTGTTTGGTGTTGGGTCTAAAAA
>DALYYK010000213.1:0-5219 GCA_031983305.1 Candidatus Fimivivens sp.
AGCGGCCGCGCCGGAATTTTATCCGCGCGGAGCGCTTATGTTTTCCGTTTAAACTTTCCGAACGTCCGCAGAACAGTTTAACCGTTGCCCGCATAGCGTCAGCGGGCAATCAGATTACAGGCAAGTCTTCTGGCTTATGACCCGCCGACAAAGCGGCTTTGGCAGGCATCTTCCCGATGTTCTCAGTGACCGGGGCAAAACCCGGCCCGCCAATTGAGGCCAAATACAGCAACGGCTTTGCGCGGGATTTACACCCGCTTCCTTTTTAATCGGGCCAACGCTTGGCGTATGCCCGAGACCTGTAGCTGGAATATATGCGGCAGCCAGCGTAGCACAAAGGCTTGGCAAATGCACCATCGGCTGCGGGACAGATACGATCTTGGCGTTGCAGATCCGCGCTCGAAACAACCCAAATAATACAAACAGCTATACCGAGACAATTAAATACTTTATGTTTTTTAAAATGGCATCTTTATGGTATTTTCGCGGTTTCGTGCTGAGACGGGGGGCTGTAATGGCCATAACCTACCGCAGTCCGACGGCAAAGGGTTCATCGGGCTGCAAATCGACATACAGTTTGTTATATTGATTCAGCATAGTACAATGTGTCAATATTTGTAATCTTAGCGCCTCTGTATCTGTCTCGAAATATGTATATTTGCCGCAGTTACAAAGCTTGGTCTATCACGGCAAAGTTAGCCCGCGAAGGTCGTCTCATCGAGCTTGGCGCGCACCATCTCCGAAATTTCGTCATACGCGCGCTGAAAGCGGCAGCTTCCGCTGCGGCAGACCGTGAGGTCGCACTTGCAGACATGGGAGGGGTCTAAGCAGCGCGAAAAGGTATACGTACCCTCAAAAATTTCGATGACCTCGCGCAGCGTAATCTCGCTGGGGGCGCGCGCCAGCTCATAGCCGCCCTTGGCACCTTTATAAGACCGAACCAATCCGCTTGAGACCAGCTTGTGCAGAATTTTAAGCGTAAACCGCGGCGTAACCCCGGTTTGCTCGGCAATGCTGCCAGCGCCCAGCCGGGTTTCCTGCATTGAGAGGCAGTCGACTATGCGCACCGCGTAATCCGATTCAAGGGTAATATGCATGTCCTACTCCTTAACAGTTAATCGAGGAAGTCGCGCAGCTTCTTCGAGCGGCTCGGATGCCGCAGCTTGCGCAGGGCCTTCGCCTCAATCTGGCGAATGCGCTCACGAGTGACGTTAAACTCCTTGCCAACCTCCTCGAGTGTTCTTGAGCGGCCGTCCTCAAGGCCG
This sequence comes from Candidatus Fimivivens sp., assembly GCA_031983305.1. Lineage (GTDB taxonomy): Bacteria > Bacillota > Clostridia > Oscillospirales > Ruminococcaceae > Yanshouia. Next base: position 1,266 of record DALYYK010000213.1, read on the forward strand.
AAACGCAGGCGCAGCACCTTTTCTTCACGCGGGGTCAATGAGTGCAGCACCTCAGAAAGCTGCTCGCGCAGCAGAATATGCGAGGCGGCGTCGGCGGGGGCGGGCGCGTCGTCGTCGGGGATGAAGTCGCCTAAATGGCTGTCCTCCTCCTCGCCGATCGGCGTCTCGAGCGAGACGGGTTCCTGTGCGACCCGCATGATCTCACGCACCTTGTCGACCGACATCTCGATCTCATCGGCGATCTCCTCGGCGGTGGGCTCGTGGCCGTTCTTGTGCAGCAGCTGGGAGGAGACCTTTTTGACCTTGTTGATTGTCTCGACCATATGCACCGGAATACGAATGGTACGCGCCTGATCGGCGATAGCGCGGGTAATGGCCTGACGAATCCACCAGGTGGCGTAGGTCGAGAATTTAAAGCCCTTGGTGTGGTCGAATTTTTCGACCGCCTTAATAAGGCCAAGGTTGCCCTCTTGAATCAAATCTAAAAACTGCATACCGCGGCCGACATAGCGCTTGGCGATTGAAACGACAAGGCGCAGGTTGGCCTCCGACAGGCGCTTTCTCGCCTGCGGGTCGCCGGTAGCCATGCGCACGGCCAGCTCCACCTCCTCGTCGCTTGAGAGCAGCGGGACGCGGCCAATCTCCTTGAGGTACACCTTGACGGGATCGTCAATATTGATGCCCTCCACCGCTAAGGTGGCCTCCACCTCTTCTTCGGCGGGCATCGGGAAATCGGTCTCGATCATCTGCGCATAATTTTCGACGATCTCGACATTGCAGCTTTCGAGCGTTTCGTAGAGCTTTTCCACCTGCTCAACGTCAAAATCCAGCTCCTCGAGCACGTCGTTGATTTCGGTGGTGGTCAGCTTGCCTTTTGCCTTTCCCTGTTCTATAAGATCTTTTACAGTGTTTTTTTCCTGCCCTGCCACGGTGTGTCCTCCTAATTCTTGTTGGGGTTCTTTTGTGCGATAATTCTCTGAATATTCGCCTGAAGCTCGTCTTTGTTCATAACGCCCACCTGTTCGTTGGTCTTCTCCTGCTGCTTTTCGCGTATTGTCGCAGCATAGGCAAGCGTATCTTGCAATGTATAACTCAGCTCGCGATTGGTGGCCAGCAGATAAGAGAGCTGATTCATCTGCGTGACCGACAGCTCGGAGGAAAGGCTCATCAAATCGACGGCGCGCCCTTCGAGCAATCTATGGATCAGCACCGAAAAAATCTCGCGGTTCGAATCGGTTACAAACTGGTCCGGAGAAATCTTTTCGGAGACGGCTTTGGCGTAATCGGGGTTTTTAATCAGTGCCGCAATCAGCTTATCTTCGGCGAGCGCATAGCGCAAATTCGCCGCGCGCTGAGGATCGTGCTTCTGGTTAGGCAATTCCTGCGCGTATATTTTTAGGTTGGCGTCGTACTGTTTCTCTTGCTGGCGCGCCGCGCGCTTTCTTAAAACGGCTGTCTGCTGCACAATGGCCTCACGCGAGACGGAGAGCTCCGACGCAATGCGGTTGGTGTAGATATCGGCCTCGACAAGGCTTGGCAACCGTGCCATGAGCGCGCAAAAATCTCTCAAAAAGCCGACTTTGCCGTCGTCAGTGTCGAGCGCGTAGCGGGTCTTGAGGCCTTGAATCTGGTATTCGGTGGCGTTGGCGCTGCCCTCCAAGAGCTTTTCAAAGCGCGCTGCGCCATATTTTTTGATATATTCGTCAGGGTCCTTGGCGCCGCTGATCGAAAGCACCCGCACCTTGACGCCGGTCTGCGCAAAAAGCTGATTGGCGCGCTGTGTCGCCTTCTGCCCCGCCGCGTCGGCATCGTAAGAGATGACCACCTCGGACGTATACTGGGCAATCAACCGTGCCTGCTCGGACGTCAGCGCCGTGCCCAGCGTCGCGACCGCGTTGTCAAAACCGGCCTGATGAATCGCGATGGCGTCCATATAGCCCTCGCACAAGATGAGCTGCGGCCTTTTGGTCGCCTTGGCAAAATTCATCGCAAACAGTCCGCGTGATTTTTTAAAAACGACGGTGTCCGAGCTGTTGAGATATTTGGGGCGCGCGTCCCCTAAGACCCGCCCGCCAAAGCCGATGACGCCGCCGCGCAGATCGATGATCGGGAACATGACCCGGTCGCGGAACTGGTCGTAGCTGCCGCCCTTGTCATTTTTGCGGATGACGGCGGCGGCGGCCATTTCGCCCTCGGTAAAGCCCTTTTGCGCGAGATGCTTTTTCAGCGCGTCCCACGAATCGGGGGCGTAGCCAAGCCCGAATTTGCGGATGATGTTCGGCGACAGCCCCCGCGCCTGAAAATAATCCATGCCGCGCTGACCTTCGGGAGAATTCAAGACGTTGTTAAAAAAGCGCGCCACCTGCCGGTTTAGCTCCAGCATGCGCATTTTAAGCTTCGCAGCGCCGTCGTTTTCGACCTCGTCGGGCAGCGTCATACCCGCCTTTTCGGCGAGAAAACGCAGCGCCTCAATATATTCGAGGTGCTCGGCCATGCGCACAAAGGTGACAATGTCGCCGCCCGCGCCGCAGCCGAAGCAGTAAAAGGAGTTGTTCTCAGGATACACCACAAAGGAGGGCGTTTTTTCGGAATGGAACGGGCATAGCCCTGACAGATTGCGGCCGCTGCGCTTGAGGTTGGTGTAGCGCGCAACGAGCTGCTCAATATCCGAGCGGTATTTCAGTTCCTCTATAAAGCTTTCAGGAATCAAAGCGCACACCCCCTTCCGCCGTCAGTCGCGCTTAAAACCCCCAGGAACGGGGCACAAAAATGCTTTGATAAATATTGACGGCATACCCGTCGCTCATGCCGGATATGTAATCGCACACGACGCGGTCAAGATCGGCGGTCTCAAGCATGGCGCGATATTCGGGCGTCAGCTGCTCGGGATGCGCCACAAAATGCTTATACAAGCCTTGCAGCATGGCAATAGCCTTGGCTTCTTCTCCTTTGGCCAGCGGGTTTTTATACACCGCCTCGAACATAAAGGCGCGCAGCGCGTTAAACGCCTGCTGCACGGCGGGAGCCATGCGGATATCGTCGCCGCTGTGGTCGACCAGCGACTGCACAAAGCTGTTGATGCGCTCAGATTTACTGCGCCCCACCGCGTATTTGACCTGCCACGGAATGTCGCTCTCGCTGATGATACCGGCGCGGGCGGCGTCTTCAAAATCGTGGTTCATATAGGCGATCTTATCGGCGTAGCGCACCACGCGGCCCTCGAGCGTTTTGGCGTCCTGCCCGCCGGTGTGGCAGGCGATGCCGTCGAGCACATCGGTGGTTAAGTTAAGGCCCTTGCCGTCGTTCTCAAGAAACCGCACCACCCGCACGCTCTGCTCGGCGTGACGAAAGCCATGCGGGCAGCACTCATTGAGCGCATATTCCCCCGCGTGGCCGTAAGGGGTATGTCCCAGATCGTGCCCCAGCGCGATTGCCTCGGTCAGATCCTCGTTTAGGCGCAGCGCCCGCGAAACGGTGCGCGCAATCTGTGAAACCTCAAGCGTGTGGGTTAAGCGGGTGCGGTAGTGGTCCCCCTCGGGCGAGAGAAACACCTGTGTTTTATGCTTTAAGCGCCGAAACGCCTTGCTGTGCAGAATGCGGTCGCGGTCGCGCCCAAAGGCGGTGCGTATTGTGCACGGCGCCATCGGATGTTCGCGCTCCGCCTCAGCCGACAGCTTGGCGAGCGGCGAGAGCGTTTCTTTTTCAATCGCTTCGGTCTTTTCTCGAATGGTCATTTAATCGGACTCCTCCGCTTTTTATCCTGATAGTCCATCAAAGCGTTTATCAAGTTTTAGGCGTCATACTAATATTATACCGGCAAAACAAAATAATTCCTGCCTATTGACGAAGATTTCTTGTAAATTGGTGTTTTTACGCCGTTTCGACAAATTTCGTGGGGTTGAATACGGATATTTTAAAAGGCTATATGGATAAAGGATCGCGGCCTTAAACGCC
>DALYYK010000214.1:0-5201 GCA_031983305.1 Candidatus Fimivivens sp.
TAATTATTCGTGCCAAATCGGTGGGGGACGACCGTCTGCTCACCATTTTGACCCATGATTACGGCGTTATCTCAGCCGCTGCGCGGGGTGCGAACAAGCCGCGCAGCAAGCTGACTTCTTCAACCGAGCTGTTTTGTTATTCCAAGCTGGTGCTGTTCCGGTATCGGGACAGCACCACCGTTGATTCTGCGGAGGTCGAGCAGTCCTTTTTCGCGCTGCGGCAAAACATCGCGGCGCTCTCGCTCGCCTCTTACATAGCCGAGCTGTGCTGCGAGCTGGCCCCGCCCGAAGAGGCTTCCCCCGACTATCTGCGGCTGGTATTAAACACACTGCATCTGCTCAGTAGAGGCAAAAAATCGGTCTGGCTTTTAAAGCCGGTCTTTGAGCTGCGGTTGATGACAATGGCGGGGTTCATGCCCGACTTAACCGGCTGTGCCGTCTGCGGCGCGTTTGATGAGCAGGAGAGCGGGCCGATGCGTTTTTCGGTCGAGACGGGCGCGCTTTATTGCCCAAACTGCGATTTGCCTGAGCACCGCGCCGAGCCGGTGGCGGACGGCGTGCTCGCAGCCATGCGGCATATCCTTTACAGCCCGTTTGACAAGCTGTTTGCCTTTTCGTTACCCGATGAGGGGCTGCGTATTTTGACGCAAATCTGCGAACGCTATCTGCTTTATCACCTTCAAAAGCAATACCGCTCGCTGGTTTTTTTCTACGCCGTCGCGGAAGAATAGCCGCGACACAATAGCTTCAATTGCAGCCTAATTTATGAGCCGCTTTCTTATAGAACAGCTCGATATTGCGCTCCGCATATCGGCTTGACAGGCTGCGCTTGAACTGTTCGGAGGACTTTTTATGATTTTAAAAAAACATATGACAACGCTGGAGCTGCCGCGCGTGCTTGAGAAGCTGGCCGACTGCACCGGCTGTGACGACAGCAGGCGGCTGGCGCTTGCCATCGAGCCGGTCTGCCGGTACGAGGACGCTGTGCGGCTGCTAAACCTGACCGTCTCGGCCAACACGCTGTCTAATAAATACGGCTATCCGATGCTCTATCGTATGGTCAACTGTGCGGGTGCTTTAAAGCGCGCCCAATTGGGCAGTCGGCTGTCGCTGCGCGAGCTGTTGGACATCACGCTGATACTGCGCACGATGCGCTCTTTAGACAGCTGGAAAGAGCAGTCCAAAGAGATGACCACCGCGCTTGACGGCCTGTTCGAGTGCCTGTTTCTTGAACGCGGCTTAGAGAACCGGCTGACGAGCGCCATTGTCTCGGAGGAGGAGCTCGACGATAACGCGTCAGCGCTGCTCTCTGACCTGCGGCGCAACATCCGCAGCACCGGGCTGCGGGTGCGCACCCAGCTCGATAATATGATCCGTTCGGCGACCTACCAGAAGTATTTGCAGGAATCGATCGTCACAATTCGCGATGGGCGGTTCGTCATACCGGTCAAGGCGGAGTATAAAAACGACGTCAAGGGCTTGGTGCACGATACCTCTTCGAGCGGCGCGACCTACTTTATCGAGCCGATGAGCATCGTGGAGCTCAACAACGAAATTCGCGTGCTGCAAAGCAAGGAACAGCAGGAGGTTGACCGCATCATCGCCGAGCTGTCGGCGCTGGTCGGCGATCATGCCGACGCCATTTTGTCGGGCTACGACGCGGCGGTTATGCTCGACCTCTACTTTGCCAAGTCCCGGCTGGGCGACCGCATGCGCGCCAATATTCCGAGACTGACCGACAACGGTGAGACAGTGCTCAAAAAAGCCCGTCATCCGATGCTCGATTACGACCGCGCCGTGCCGATCGACATCGCTGTCGGCAAGGACTACGATACGCTGGTCATCACCGGCCCAAACACCGGCGGCAAGACGGTCGCGATCAAAACGCTGGGCCTCTTGACGCTGATGGCCATGTGCGGGCTGATGTTGCCCGCCTCGAGCGACAGCACCGTCTCGGTCTATGAGCAGGTGCTCGCCGACATTGGGGACGAGCAGTCGATTGAGCAGAGCCTCTCGACCTTTTCGTCCCACATGGTCAACATCATCGCTATCACCAAAACGGCTGACTGGCGCTCGCTTGTGCTGCTCGACGAGCTGGGTGCGGGTACCGACCCGATTGAGGGTGCGGCGCTCGCGGTTTCGATCATCGAGACACTGCGCAAAAAGGGCGCGAAGATCGCCGCGACGACCCACTACTCCGAAATTAAGATGTACGCGCTTGAGACCGACGGCGTTGAAAACGCGAGCTGCGAGTTTGACGTGGCGTCGCTGCGGCCAACCTACCGGTTGCTCACCGGCATTCCGGGGCGTTCCAACGCGTTTTTAATCAGCGAGCGGCTCGGGCTGCCCTCTGACATCATTGAGCGCGCCCGGCATTTTGTATCGGCTGAAAATACCCGCTTTGAGGATGTCGTCACCGAGCTTGAATCGGCCCGCCAGCAGCTCGAGCAGGAGCGGCTCGCGGCCAAAAAACTGAGGGAAGAGGCTGAACAGATTCGGCGCGACGCGTTGCAGGCGCATCAGCGGCTCGAGCAGAATAGCGAGAAGGAGCTTGCCCGCGCCCGCGAGCAGGCCAAGCGCATCATCGAGGAAACCCGGCTTCAGGCCGATATCCTGTTTGAGGAGCTCGACGCCATCAAGAAGGAGAAGGACAAGGACGCCTTTTCAGACCTGCTCATGCGCGCCAAACAGGACTATCGTGGCGCAATGAAGGATTTGGAACGCACCTCCGATCCGATAGCCGCCCAAAACGCCGCGCAGGGCGATTATACCTTGCCGCGCCCGCTTGAAAAGGGCGATATCGTGTTTGTGCGCACCTTAAATAAAGAGGGCATCGTGCTCAAAAAGCCCGAGGGCGCTATCGTCATGGTGCAGGCGGGGCTAATCAAAACCTCGGTACCGATTGCCGAGGTCATGCTCGGCGGACAGAAGAAAGAGCAAAAGCCGCGCGCCAAGGGCGGCGTGGGCACACGGGGCGTGACTTCGCGCGCCTCCCGCGAGATCAAGACCGAGCTTGATCTGCGCGGGCAGGATGCCGAGCAGGCGATACTTGAGCTCAACGCCTTTATCGACAGCGCCCTCATGTCGGGCGTGCAGTCGGTGCGCATTATTCACGGCAAGGGTACCGGCGTTTTGCGCGCCGCCGTCGCACAGCGGCTGAGAAGCCACCGCAATATCGCCAGCTTCAGGCTGGGCCAGTATGGCGAGGGCGAAAACGGGGTGACTATTGCCGAGCTGAAATAGCGTGTTGTGCGCCAATATTTCCGGCAATTGACGAATTTTAGCGTTAAAGGTCAAAACCAGTGGACATTCCGCTTGAATATATGCTAAAATATGAGCGTTATTGACCGATAAATTTTACCATAGCATTGCGTGGCTTAATGATATGAGGAGGGGCGTTTAAATGGTTGCAAGAGGCGGTTTTACTCAGGCTATGCGCGATTTGATAGGTGATGCCGCAGAAAAGTTGGATGTTTCGACCGATGAAGCGCGGCTTTATCCCGAGCAGCACAATAAAAACAGCTTGCCGAAGGATATGGCTGTCAAAAGTCCGGCAGTGGCGTTTACCCCGCAGAGCGTCAGCACATCGGGGGTAGCCGACGTCGGCACATTTAAAGTTCCCGACATAAAGGAGGAGCCCGTTATGGAAAAAAACGCCCCTGTTACAGCGGAAGAAATTGCTTCGACCACCACGATCTCCAAAGGAACCGTCATCAAGGGCGACATTATTTCCGACGGCGATATTGAGCTGTGCGGCAGCCTGAACGGCAGTGTCAAAACCAAGGGCAGCCTGCGGGTCAGCGGCGGGCTGATTGGCGACGCCGCCGCCAAAGAGATGACCTTTTTGACCTGCGAGGTGCGCGGAAACATGACCTGTGCCACCGAGGTCACGATTGACGACGCCTCGGTGCTTTACGGCAACGTACAGGCCGAGAGCATTGTCTTAAACGGCAAAATTCGCGGCAATATCAAGGTGCGCAAGAGTGCGGTGCTACAAGACAGCGCTGTGTTGTGGGGCAATCTTGAGGCCGGGTCGATTTCGATTGATCAGGGCGCCAAGCTCGAAGGCGAGGTCAAGATCATCTTTGACAAGGCCTGCAAGGATCTTTTTGACGAAAAGGTGCCGGTTGGCGGAATGAAGTCCGCTGTAGCAACCGCCCAGAATACGCAGCCTGCCGCGGTGACGGCATCCGCTGCTCCCGCCCCCGCCGCGGCGTCCTTTGCCGCACCGGCAGCCCCTAAAACACCCTTTGGTGTGTAACCGTGTTTTTTACATAGCGTTTGCCGTTTATATTAGATGAAACAAGATTAAATGAAAGCCCCGACCGATTTGGCGTTTAACCAAATCGGTCGGGGCTTTGTGTTATAGACGTTTTGCGTTAACGTTTATGAACTCAAGAGCGCTGTTTAAAATGTCTGCGCATCATGGCGATATCGCGTCGACCCCGGCCGTGCTCGCGGAGCCTGTCCATGCGGCGGATTATGTCATGCCGTGTGCCTGACGGTATTGCGCCAGCAGCAGATCCACCATTCTGCCGTAGCTTTGGGTGCCGTCCGAAAGGTTATTCGCCTTTAAATAGGTGTCATTAATAATGTTTGAAGCCTCGGCGGCGGGGGTGTCAAAATATTTGTCCCAATAGTGCTGCACATGGACAATGTCGTACACAAAAGCCGAGCTGTATTTTTCGCGCAGCGCAAAATAACGCTGGCTGTCGGCATGGTAAAGCGCGTTCATGCTTTGCATCGTCGCCACATACAGGCCGCTGTATTGCAGATTGGCGTCGGGCGATTTTAAGCAGGCGAGATAGCCGATGAAATTGGCTTCATCCTCGCGCATAAAACCGCAGGTATGCGCGAGCTCGTGGCAGATCGTAAAGGCCGTTTCGATCGGCGGCATATGGCTGTTGACGTTCGCCTCGGAGGTATACGGAAAATAAAAGCCGGTCAGATTAAAAACCGAAAGAATCTCGGAAAAGGGCATCGGTTTTGCGGGCGCCAGCGCCCGGCCTAAGAACGGATAGTCGTCCGACAGCATATTAAAAGCGTCAAAGGCCTCTTGTGACAGCGCCGAAAACGGCTTGTCCATATCCTGCGCCAAGAGGCGCGCGGCGTTGGTTTTTTCAATCAGCTCATCACAGAGCGCCTCAAGCTCTATAACGCTCGACTCCCGAATCTCCAGTCCCGACTGCTCGGCAAAGGTA
>DALYYK010000215.1:0-5181 GCA_031983305.1 Candidatus Fimivivens sp.
AAGGGGGAGAGCGACTGTCTGTTTACAGCCTACAACAAGTCCAAAGACAGGGCATGAAATCCGCCGTGGAGAGGGCTGGGTTTATACAAAAACGGCACGCTCACGCAGCGACCACCCGGGCAGCCAGCACCGTCATGTCGTCCTCATGCGCGGTGATGCGTCTGACCGATGCGGTTTCAAGCAGTTCCTCACACAACTGCTCCAATGAATGGTCCGCCAGCGCAATGAGTTGAGAAGAAATCCAGTCACCGCCCGATTCGAGCAGCCCGTCTGAGATCATGACAATTAAATCGCCCTCCGACAGCGACAGCGACGTGTGCTTGGCCTCGGCCCCGCTCAGGATGCCCGCGGGCAGCGACGGCGACTCGACCTTGGCGCAGCGGCCCTGCCGCAGAATATAGGTCGGGGCGGCGCCGGCTTTAAAAATATCAAGCCGGCAGGTGTAGAGATCAAGCAGCGCCGCGTCGACGGTGCAAAGCCGCTCCTCCCCGCCGCCCGAGAGCAACGCGGCGTTGACCAGGCGCAGTGCGGCGGTAAAATCGGCCCCGGCCCGCAGCAGACGTTCCAAAAGCGAGGTGGTCATTGTGGCGTCCACTGCCGCGGGGCTGCCCACCCCCATGCCGTCGCTTAACAACAGCACGGCGCGGCTTTGCGCGCGGGCAATGACGCTGCAGCTGTCGCCGCAGAAGCGGTTCTGGTTGGCCGCGCGCTGGACAAAGGCCGTCTCAAGTGCATAGTGCGCCTTTGCTGTCCAGAACAGACGGGCGATCGCACCCTCGCAGAGCGTTTCGGGCTCCGAAAGCTCCTGCGCCACAATTTCAGAGAGATCGGCCGTCACCTGCGGGGCGATCAGGCGGGTGACCTTATGTAGCGGCAGTTCAATGAGCAGGCTGACATGCTGCTGCGCGTCGAGATAGCAGCAGACCGAGGCGGCCTCACAGTTTTTCGCGGCCAGATATTTGTTGATGGCGTCGGTCGTGGTAGCGGGCGCGCTGGCATATTCGCTGAGCTGCTCCTGCAACGACGCCAGTAGCAGCCCCATACCGCTGAACTGGTCGCTTGAGACGCTACGCAGCTGTGCAGCGTGCCGCTTTTCGGCACGGCGGTTTAAATAACCGCCGGTCTGCTCGTTGATGGCGATCAGAAGCTTGTCCGGTTGAAGGCATTTAAAATGGGGCGGAAAATCCGCTTCGGTCGCCTCCCGCCCGTTGCGCGCCGCCGCGAAGGCATGGTTGAGCGCGTCGGCGGTCTCTTCATAATTGCTTTGCCAGCAGCGCGGGGTGTCCTTGCAACCCTTGCACACCTTGGCGCAGGCCTTGGCCAATACCGACTCGATAGGGTCGCCGTTGAGCGCCTCGAGCTTTTCAGACACCTGCCCCGTGACCGAGGCGATGTCGCACAGCGCGTGCCGCGTACGCGAAAGCTGCGAGATGACGACCCGCCGCAGCATCTCGCCCTCGGCCGAGTCGGCGGCGCGAGCGAGTCCCAGCCGACGCAGCAGCGCAGCGGGCGTGACCATTAAAATGGCCGAAGCCAACATGCATTCAATAAACAGCGCGGTGGCCGGGCCCGCGTTTTGCTGCGCCATCAGCGCCAGCAGCGCGGAGACGGTCATCGCGGCGGCGGCGCCGGTGCGGCCGAGCGGCGCAAAAATGCCCGCGGCCAGCCCACCCGCGCAAAACACCGCCAGCAGCTGCGGTTCGCCCGCGAGCGCTGCTGCAAGGCCTGCCGTGACAGCGGCGGCCGCGCTAAAGCCCGAACCCCCAAAGCACCCGCAGCATAAAATGACGGCCAGCGCGGCGACGCGGGCGGGCGAGACATTCCCCACGGTAAAGGCGCTCAGGCCCATATAAAGCACCGCGAGCCAGATGCCGGTGCAGACGCCGTTGGTGCGGGTCAGCCCGGTGCCCTCGCGCAGCGCGCGGTAAGACTTGCCGAATAAAATACCGGCGGTGGCGGTGATGGCCGTCTCGCAAAACACCATGACAAAGCCGTACAGGCTGCGGTCACCCGAGATGGTGATGGCGAGCCCCGTCGTCGCAATGGTGCAGGCGGCCAGCAGCGGCGAAAAAACAGGCATGCGTGCCTTTGAAATAAACGAAAAAGCCCAGCGCAACGCGAGCAGCAGCACCAGACACGCCATATAGCGCAGCGTGCCGTTGCCTTTTAACAAAAACAGATAGCCCAAAACCGAGCCGACGGTGGCGGCTATGGCCTGCTCGGGCGGCGCGGCGCCGGCCCACGCGACGCCGAAGGGAGAAGCGGTCAGCATGATTGAAGCGCCGCTCATCACAAAGCCGATGATGGCAGCGCCGATCTGCTCAAGCGGCCCGGCAGCGTCGCGCAGCCTGCCGAACAGACGTGAGGAAGCGGTGGCGGAAATGGACATGGAATGGCCCCCTTCTAGGTTTATGGAAAATGCTGTAAAATAATTCTAAGCTTGTCCGGCGAAAAAAGCTGTCGTTTCACATGGGAGAAAAGGCGGTAAATAAGTGAATTTATTGGGATTCTTGACAATGCCGCGCGACTAGCCTAATATAATAATGTTCAGGCTATAATATGGAAACTACTTTTAGCGCGAAATAAAGCTTTAAATATGGAGGAATCTTGAATGATCGACCACAGCCGCCCGCGCACACGGTTTGCGCCCAGCCCCACCGGATATATGCATGTCGGCAATCTGCGCACCGCGCTTTATGCCTATCTTGCCGCCAAAGCCGATGAAAGCGGCGTTTTTATACTCCGGGTCGAGGACACCGATCAGGAACGCTTTGTTGAGGGCGCTATGGATGTGATCTATCAGACCCTCAAAGAGACCGGTCTGGTCTGGGACGAGGGCCCCGATGTGGGCGGCCCGGTCGGCCCCTATATCCAGTCGGATCGGAAGAGCATCTATGCGCAATACGCCCAGCAGCTCATCGAGCAGGGCGACGCCTATTACTGCTTCTGCGACAAAGAGCGCCTTGACGAGATGAAGACGCTCCAGCGCGCCTCGAATATCGCGCCCAAGTACGACCGCCACTGCCTGTCGCTCTCCAAAGAGGAGATCGAGGCAAAGCTCAAGGCGGGCATCCCCTGCGTCATCCGCCAGCGCATTCCCGACAGCGGCACCGTCACCTTCCACGACGAGATTCGCGAGGATATCACCGTCGAGTGCGGCACGCTTGACGATCAGGTGCTGTTAAAGGCCGACGGCATGCCGACCTATAATTTCGCCAACGTCGTCGACGATCATCTCATGGGCATCACGACGGTCATTCGCGGCACGGAATATCTGTCGTCCGCGCCCAAATATAATCTGTTATATCAGGCCTTCGGATGGGAGATTCCGAAATATCTGCATTGCCCCCCTGTTATGAAGGATGCGACCCAGAAGCTCTCGAAGCGCAACGGCGACGCTTCCTATCAAGACCTCGTCGCCAAGGGCTATCTGAAAGAAGCGGTGCTCAACTATATTGCGCTGCTCGGCTGGAGCCCCCGCGGCGGGCAGGAGATTATGACGCTCGACGAGATGAAGAAAGATTTCTCGATCTACGACGTGTCAAAATCGCCGGCCATCTTTGATCCGATTAAGCTCAACTATGTCAACGCGGAGTATATCCGCCGCATGTCGCCTGAGCAGTTCTTAGAAGCGGCGCTGCCGTGGATGAAGCAGGCCGTCAAACGCGAGGACGTCGATTTTGCGTTGCTGGCCGAGTCTCTGCACCCCCGCTGCGAGGTGCTTGGCGATATCCCCGCACAGCTTGATTTCATCGATGCGCTACCCGACTATGATCTCACGCTTTATACCTCGAAGAAGATGAAAACCGATCCTGCGGTCGCGCTCGAGTCTCTCAAGCAGCTGCGCCCCGTTCTTGAGGGCATTGAGGACTTTACGGTTGCCAATATTCACGAGGCGTTGTTTGCGCTCATCGAAAAGCTGGGTTGCAAGAATGGCATTATACTCTGGCCGCTGCGCGTTGCGGTCAGCGGCAAGCAATTTACCCCCGGCGGCGGCATCGAGATCTCCGCGGCCATCGGCAAGGCCGATGCGCTTGCGCGTATTGACGCCGGCATTCAAAAGCTTGAGGCGACGAAATAATTGCTTAGGAGAACCTGACATCTTATGTATCGCAATGTGATGGAGACGCTTGTGGAGGCCAAGGTGGACCGACTGTGGAAGAACCACACAGGCTGCACCTGTGACCAGTGCCGGGAGGATGTGATCGCCCTGGCGCTCAACAACCTGCCGCCGCAATATGTTGTCAGCCATGCGGGTGCGCTTTTTGTCAAAATAGCGCAGCTTGAAAACACCCGCGAGGTTGAAATTACGCGGCAGGTGGCCGCTGCAATGAAGATTATCGGTGAGTCGCCGCATCACGACGAATAAATAACAAGGAGTGTTTGGCATGCAATACACGATTTCGGACAATATGGACGGCGTTCAGGGCTCTATTATCCGCGAGCTCTTTAAGCTGGCGAAGGATCCTAACATGATTGCGTTCGGCGGCGGAAACCCCTCGGCGGAGTCGTTCCCCGTCGATGCCATTGCCGAAATAACCGCCCGGGCGTTTCGCGAGGATGCCGTTTCGGTGCTGCAATACGGCCTGTCGGAGGGCTATACCTCGCTGCGCGAGACGATGAAAAAACACCTCGCCGAGGTAGAGGGTATCGACTTTGAAGAAAACGAGCTGCTGATCGTCTCGGGCGGGCAGCAGGCGGCGGATTTGACCACCAAGGTGCTGGTTAACCGCGGCGACGTCATTCTCACCGAAGACCCCGCCTTTGTCGGCTGCCTGAATACCTTCCGTTCCTACGGGGTCAAACTGGTGGGCGTGCCGGTAGAAAGCGATGGCATCAATGTTGAAGCGCTGGAGCAGGCGCTTAAAGCCAACAGCAATGTGCGCTTTTTGTATACGATTCCGAGCTTTCAGAACCCGACCGGCATCACGATGTCGGATGAAAAGCGCCAGAAGGTCTACGCGCTGTGCCGCCAGTACGATGTCATGATCTTCGAGGATAACCCCTACAGCGAGCTGCGCTTTGCGGGCGAGAGCAAAAAGCCGATCAAGGCGCTGGATACCGACGGCCGAGTCGTTTACGCGGGCAGCTTTTCTAAGGTGATGGCCCCGGCGTTCCGTCTGGGCTTCGTCGTGTTCAACAAAGCGCTCACCGGGCGCTTCACCGTTGCCAAGCAGTGCA
>DALYYK010000216.1:0-5181 GCA_031983305.1 Candidatus Fimivivens sp.
TATCTTCTAAACCCTGTCGTTTAATCTCTTCGCAGGCTTTGGCGAGCGGCTTTGGGTTGATGTCGCAGGCGACGCCGCCGTCTATTTTGCCGTCGCGCATCAAAGCGCAGATTAAATAGCCGTGGTCGCAACCGACATCGGCCAGCCGTGCGCCGCTGCGCACCATCGAGGCGATGCTACGCAACCGGGGATCAAGTGTTTCAACTGCACTCAAGGTTGATGGCCCTCTCTTTTCTCGGGAATTCCGACACTATTTTCGTGCGCTCACAGAATTGCTGTAATGCCATTGTATTTGCGTCGCAAACATAAAACGCAGCGGGGTCTGGTCGACCGCCGCTTGCGGCTGCCCACCACAAACGCAGGCGTAAAGCAGGCAGATTTTCGCGTGTGTTCCGAAAAAGGCCTATGCGCGTGTGTATCACAATGGTTTTGCGGTTATTATACCACAAGGGGCACCATTTTTCCAGCAAAAGCGGCATAATACTAAACCTCCGCTAAAAAATGCTGTCTTTACGGCAAGTTTTTGTCGTTTATTCCGCTACAGAGTCAGGCAGCGGACACGATCTGCCCTTGGCGCATAATAAAAAATACACCGCAGGACAATACATCCTGCGGTGTGGCACAAACAGATTGAAAGCTTACGCTTGTTCTTTCAATTTTGCAAAGCACTCGCTGCAATACACGGGGCGGTCTTCACGCGGTCTAAAAGGAACCTTGGCCTCCTTGCCGCACGCGGCGCAGGTGGCAATAAACATCTCTTTCTCCGGTCTGGACGCATTCTTGCGGGTATCGCGGCACTTTTTGCATCTTTGAGGTTCATTCACGAAACCGTGTTCCGCATAGAACTCCTGCTCTCCGGCGGTAAACACAAAATCAGCGCCACATTCTTTGCATTTTAAGGTCTTGTCTTCGTACATTTCTTTTACCTCGCTTATGGATTGGATTTACCCGCAGCATTCCGGAGACCAAGGATCGCCAGTGTACCGAAGGGTATTATTTTATGTAGCCAAATGGCATACATTCTGGGAAAAGAAGATACTCGCCGCCCCTATTATGCGGACACTATAACCTGCGCAGCTTGCGTCTGGCTCTCTGGAGGGCGTTATCCACAGCCTTTGTGGTGCTCTCAAGAAGCCGGGCCATTTCGTGATAGGAATATCCGCCCAAATAATAGCGAATGACCTGATGCTCAAAACCCGATAAGCTGGCGTCCACCCTTTGCAGCCACTGGCCAAATTGCTCGCGGCTAATCACAATCTCCTGCGGATCCTCCTGCTGCAACGTGTTCCAGAGGTTGTCCATCATCGGCGAATAGCTGTCGAGGCTGACCGTCTCAGGCTTTCGACCGGCTGACGCCACCACGGTGCGCAGACGGTTTGTGATACAGACATAGGCAAAGGTCTCAAAGGACGCGCCAAAACTGTGGTCATATGCGCGAATCGCGTATAAAAGTCCGATGACCCCTTCTTGAACAAGGTCGTCGGTCTCTACACCCTTTTGCCGAAAGGCGTTGGCGCGACTGCGAACCAAGGGCAGATAGCGTTCGAGCAGCCGATGCTCTCCGGCTGTCTTTACTGCGGCAGTCTGCGCAACCGAGTTGTTTTGCTGTGCCGACTCCACCGCCATACTGCCTCCAAAATATTTCCTTCAATAGTCCTAATGTTATACCGGTTTTCTTTTTTTGTCAATAGAATATTGTGCAATGCGCTGCATTTTTTTGAACGAAGTATTGTTTTTTTGTTTTTAGTCGCTTAATTATGACAATACAACAACATTCGATAAAATATGACAAGCTTTTGTGACCTTAATCTCTTGTTATTTTAAGGAAATTTAAATTTGAAATACAAGATACCCGTCGAATCGCTTGACGCGTAGATAGCCGCGCTTTAAAGTGATTCCCCGCGGTTTTGGGCTCCCACGCCCCGTCTATCCGCCCAGTGTAACATCCTGCATGTCGTACCATGCGAGCGCCTGTTTAAACTGTGCGTCGTCAAAATCCGGCCACATCGCATCGAGCGTGTAGATATCGGCATAGACGCTCTGAACCGGCAACAGCCCTGAGAGCCGTTTGCGTCCGCCCCAACGGATCACGAGATCAATGCGAGAAATCTCCTTTGACCGCAGCCCCTGCATGATGGCGTTGCGGTTGTTGGCCGTGGTGTGCATATCCCCCAAGTCCCATTCCCAGCCGTAGTTGACAAGAAAATTGACCTTGGTGATACCGCTGCCGAAGGCCGTTCTTTCTTTAGCATAGGGCAAAAGTGCGGGTGGGAACATCGGCGATTCGGTGTTGCCCACCACAAGCAAATTGGCGTTTTCTTGCTGAATCAGTCGCACCGCCTCGACGCAGGCGTCGGAAAAAGCGCTCACCTCAACCGGCGGCCTTTTACAGTTGTCGGTCGTAAAGCCATAATAAGTAAGCTCCCGCACCCCATACCGCTGCGCCGCCCGCAGACAGGCCACCCCCGGGTGCAGCCCCCGGCTGTAGCCCTCGTGCTTCTTTAGCCCCGCATTCTGGGCCCACCGCCTGTTTCCGTCGGGGATCAGGGCGATATGATTTGGAACTCTCATGCTGCCACCTCTTTCCTTTGTTCTATATTATTGGCCCGCCACATGCATATAAATGCAAACAATCCCGTAAATTTTAAATGGTGGGCCGATGTGCGGCAAGGCCTTAAAATGTTGCCGACACGCCGCCCCCAAGCCATTGCCGACGGTTTTAACGACACGATTTCTATGGCTCAAAATTTAAGAATTATGGCGGTGATAGCAGTATGAACAATGCACAAAATACAAACGATTTCTACAAATTTGTCAACATTCCGTTGCCCTACGCCTTTGACGCGATGGAGCCGTTCATCGACGCTAAGACGATGGAGCTGCATCACAATCGGCATTTGCAAACCTATGTCGACAATCTGAACAAAGCGCTCGAGAATTACCCTGAGCTGCAAAAGCTGCCGCTCGAAGCGCTCGTAACCCCACCCCGGACGCTGCCCGCGGCCAATTGGACCACCATCAGAAACAATGCCGGGGGCGTTTACAACCACCGCTTCTTTTTTAACGGCCTGACCCCGGCCGCCAACGCCAAAGCCCCCTCGGGCATGCTGTTGGAGGAGATCATCAAAGTTTACGGCAGCTTTGATGCGTTTAAGGCAGCCTTTAAGGCGGCCGCGCTGTCGGTGTTCGGCTCGGGCTATGCATGGCTGGTCGTAGACAGCACCGGGGCGCTCAAAATTATCACCACCGCCAACCAGGACACCCCTTTGTCGTGGAACCTCTGCCCGATTTTGACCATCGACGTCTGGGAGCACGCCTATTACCTTAAACACTACAATCTGCGCGCCGATTATATTGACGATTGGTTCAACGTGATCGATTGGGATAAGGCAAACCAAAATTTTATAGCGTGCTTTAACGCCTATTAAACCGCGCCACCGATCCTTGCAGTCCCGCTGGCGGCCGAATGTCCCAGCTATTCCCATCGGATGTTTTTTGTGCGCGATAAAGCTGCCAGAGTGTGCATATTTGGTCACCGCCGCCAAATACTAAGGCCGAGGTGATTAATTATGACATTGACCCAAAAAGAAACTATGCTTCTTGAGGATTTAAAATCTCAGGAAAAGCTCTGCGTCGACAAGTACACGCAGTATTCGTCCGAGGCCTGCGACGGCCAGTTGAAAAATCTGCTCTCTCAGATCGGCCAGACCGAGCAGGGCCATCTAAAGACGATTGAACAGATCATGAGCGGCACCGTGCCCACCGTGGGCGGCGGTCAGGGCGGCGGCTCCGGCCAGCAACAGCAGCAGTCGGGCGGCGCTCAAAGCGCATCCTCCGCGTATGCCAATAACCCCGAGGGCAAGCAGCGCGACCAATATTTCTGCTCCGACATTCTGTCGACCGAAAAGCATGTTTCATCGGTATATGACACCTGCATCTTTGAGTTTAAAGATGAGCAGCTCAGAAACGTGCTCAATCATATCCAAAAGGAAGAGCAGCAGCACGGCAAGCAGATCTATGACTTCATGTCGGCCAACGGCATGTATTCGTAAAAACAACGCCCGCAAGGCCAGATTGCAAAGGCCTTGCGGGCATATTTTTTATCAGCGATATTTTTAAAGGTCCAAGCTTCAGATCTGCACCGCCACGCTGTCCGCCTCATGATGCTCCGGCAGCGGCAGCAGCGTCACGGTGCATTGTATGACCCGGGTTGTTCCAAATTCGACGACACAGACGGCATTCTGAATCCAAAGCCTGCGGTTGTCGGCGGTGAGCAGCTCATAGGTCATATCGATGGCGTGCGTTTCGTCAAGGCCTACCAACCACGACAGCTCGTCGGTGGTCTTGCCGCGCCACGGCAGCGCAACAAAGTCACAAAAGCATCTTGGCTGGTCAAAAAACGCCTGTGCGTCGGCAAACCCCAGCAGCCGCAGCAAAGCCGCGTTGGCATTAAGGCAGGCAAAGCACCCGCCGGCCTCAAATTGCGCCATGCCGGTCGACACGCCGCCAAAGCGTTCTTCAAAAAGTGCGCGTTGGGTATCCGGCTCATAACGCTTCCCCTCAATCTGTGCTTTAAGCTGCATGCGCAGCGTCACATCCGAAATGGCGAGCAGCAGCAGCGCCCGATCCTCAGTGCTATGCAACCCTTTGACACGGACGCTCAGCCACCGTACAGCGACGCGGTTGTCGGAGGTGTACCAGCGGCTGACACCCTCCTGCTCAACAGAACTGCTTCGGGCTCGGGCCATCTGCGTCAAAAACGCGTCCTCATCATCGGGATGAATATACTCCATGATTTTATAAGCAATTTTGCTAAAATCTTCGTGGCTGACGCCTAGCATCTCAAAAAAGCAGGCGTTCCCGCGAATGAATTTGACGCTTTCTCCGACATATTCGTAAATAGCCAACGCACCCATGCAGCTGTCGAATATGACATTAAAGGGCGAAAGCGGATTCCAAATCTCCTCAAGCGTGACCAGTTCTAAAAACGCCGAGGTTTTAGCGTCGCCGTCTTGTATACCGGTGTTCAAAAGCTTGCCGAAATCGACTTGAGGCAACGGCTGCGAGAAATAGTAGCCCTGTCCGAAATTGCAGCCCATGCTGTGCAAAAAAGCCATTTGCGCATAGGTTTCAACACCCTCGGCCACCACTGAAAGCCCCAGCCACTTGGCAAGGCTGATG
>DALYYK010000217.1:0-5178 GCA_031983305.1 Candidatus Fimivivens sp.
TATCTATAATTACTACCATTGTACAATTAAAATTAAATTTGACAAGAGACCGCGTATCAAAATGGCGTTTTATACAAAAAATTAAAGCGTTTTTCTACTAGTATACTAGTAGACGAAACATGAGCCCATATGCTACATTTAAAGCACACCCAAACTTGCGCTACAGTTCCAAACTTGAATAGGAGGAAAAAATAATGAAAATGAAATTGGTATCCGCTATGCTTGCGGCAACAATGATACTCAGCCTCGCGGCATGTGGTGGCGGTTCCAAGCCTGCGTCCTCGGCGGCACCCTCCGCATCCAGCGCGCCCGCGAGCAGCACGGCAGGCGGCGTTGCCAACGACCCCAAGGTTACGCTGACCTACGCTGAGGTTAATCCGCTTGATACGATTGTTGGCCAGACCGGCACCGCGTTTAAGCAGAAGGTTGAAGAGCTTTCGGGCGGTTCGATTACCATTGACATTCAGGCCAGCGGCGTGCTCGGCTCTGAAAACGACGTGCTTGACTCGATCCTCGGCGGCGGCGACACGATTGATATGTCCCGTATTTCGGCCTTTGCGCTCACGAGCTATGGCGTTAAGAAGTCGACGCTGCTGTCGATTCCCTACACCTTTGTCAACCGCCAGCACTTCTGGAACTTTGCCAACAGTGATCTGGCCCCCGAATTTCTCAACGAGCCGCAGGAGCTGGGCCTGGGCGTGCGCGGCATTTTCTACGGCGAAGAGGGCTTCCGTCATTTCTTCACCGTTAAGCCGATCACCGGACTGAAAGATCTTGCCGGCATGAAGCTGCGCGTTTCTAACGACCCGATTATGAACGGTATGGTCAAAGGCCTTGGCGCCAGCCCCACCGTCGTTTCGTTCACCGAGCTTTATTCCGCGTTACAGACCGGCGTTGTTGACGGCGCTGAGCAGCCGATCGCCAACTACAAGTCCAACGCCTTCCAGGAAGTTGCCCCCACGCTGATTCTCGACGGCCACACGCTGGGCGCCATTCAGGTTATCATCAGCGACAAGGCTTGGGCAAAGCTGACCAAGGCACAGCAGGACGTCTTGATGGAAGCCGGCGCTTATGCGCAGGACTTTAACGCCAAAATGTCCGAAGAGAAGGAGCAGGCGGTTCTGGCCGAGCTCAGAGCGGCCGGTGTCAATGTCATCGATGTGACCGATAAGGCCGAGTGGGTCGAGGCCTGCAAGGACATCATCGAGAGCAGCACCGCCGATCAGGCTGAGCTGTACAAGAAGATCGTCGATATGAAATAAGCGACTGCACTTTCTTTATCGCGGTTGAACCAAACTGCTGTAAAAGTAAAACACAGAGAAAGAGGGCGCAGGGGAAAAGCCCCTGTGCCCTTTTTATCCACCTATATTAGGAGGAGGAGACCCTATGCCCGCGATTTTTAATACGCTTGACAAATTCAAGCCGCTCTACGATAAGGCCTATAACGGTGTCATGCTTGTCTGCAAGCTTCTCTTGATTTTAGACATTCTCATCACCACCATGTCGGTAGCCGGCCGTTATGTCCCGTTTATTCCCGACCCGTCTTGGAGTGAGGAGGTTGTTCTGACCTGTATGGCATACATGGCGGTGCTTTCTGCGTCGCTGGCCATTCGGCGCGGCGCGCATATTAGAATGACCGCGCTGGATCCCTACCTGCCCAAGAAGCTCATTAAAAGCCTCGACGTTCTCGCCGATCTGGCTGTTTTGATTTTGGCGGTTATTATGATCACCATTGGCTGGCGCTATGCCACCGGCATCGGCGCAAAGGGCACCTATGTGTCAATGCCCAAGGTGTCGCGCTTCTGGATGTATTTTCCGATTCCGCTGGCCGGAGCCGCCATGCTCGTTTTCGAGCTGGAATCGCTCTATAACCATATCAGAAGCTTTTTTGTGAAGGAGGACTAAAGGTATGAGCGTACAGTCTATGGCGATTCTCGTGCTGCTGTCCAGCTTTTTTATCATGATTCTGCTGCGTTTTCCAATCGCTTATGCCGTCGCCCTCTCTTCGGTTCTCTGCCTGTTGTCTCAGGGCCTGAATTTGAGCACCGTCTGCCAGCATATGGTCAAGGGTATCAGCTCCTTTAGCCTGATGGCCGTGCCATTCTTTATTACGATGGGTGTTTTGATGGGGACGGGCGGTATTTCTGAAAAGCTGATCGCGCTCGCCAACGCCTGCGTCGGCTGGATGCGCGGCGGCATGGCGATGGTCAACATCGTCGCGTCCTATTTCTTTGGCGGCATTTCGGGCTCGGCCGCCGCCGACACCGCCTCGATCGGCTCGATCATGATTCCGATGATGGTCGATCAGGGCTATGACGACGACTTTTCGACGGCGGTCACCATTACCTCCTCCTGCGAGGGGCTGCTGGTTCCGCCCAGCCACAACATGGTTATCTACGCCACCACGGCGGGCGGCGTCTCGGTTGGCAGCCTGTTTCTGGCCGGTTATCTGCCCGGCGCGCTGCTGGCCTTAAGCTTGATGGTGGGCTCTTACATCATCTCGGTCAAGCGCAACTATCCCAAGGGCGATCCGTTTAGCATGAGGGAACTCATCCGTCAGATGGGAACCTCATTCTGGGCGCTGGCGGCGGTGCTGATCGTCGTCGTCGGCGTGGTGGGCGGCGTCTTTACCGCGACCGAGTCGGCCGCGATCGCCGTTATCTACAGCCTGTTTGTCAGCGTTTTTATCTACAAGGGTTTGGATTGGAAGGGTGTTTGGCGCGCCTTAAGCGACTGTGTCGACACGCTGGCCATTGTGCTGATTCTGATCTCCACCTCCAGCGTCTTCGGCTACTGCCTGACGACGTTGCACGTGCCCGAGATGGCGGCTAATGCCATTACAAGCCTGACTGATAATCCGATTATTCTTGCGCTGCTCATCAATCTGATTCTGTTGGTTCTGGGCTGTATTATGGATATGGCGCCGATCATTCTGATCGCCACCCCTATTCTGCTGCCGCTGGCCATGAATATCGGCATCAACCCCGTGCAGTTTGGCATCATCATGGTTCTCAACTGCGGCATCGGCCTGTTGACCCCGCCTGTCGGCGCGGTACTCTTTATCGGCTCCGCGGTTTCAAAGGTACCGATGGAGCGGGTCGTCAAAGCGACGCTGCCCTTTTATGTTTGCATGATCATCACGCTGTTGCTGGTTACTTTTGTTCCGGCCATCAGCATGGTGCTGCCCAACCTGTTTAAGTGATTTAAAGGAGAGAGACTTATGAAGATGACATTTCGTTGGTTTGGCTCTAACAGCGATAAGATTACGCTGCGCCAGATCAAGCAGATTCCCGGCACCTCGGGGCTGATGGGCCTGTTAGACAGGGCCGCCGGCGTGGTCTGGACCGAGGAGGAGATCAAGGCCTATATCGACGAGGTGCACGCTGCCGGGCTGGAATGCGAGGTCATTGAGAGCGTCAACGTCCATGAGGATATTAAAATGGGTCTGCCGACCCGCGACCAATATATTGAGAACTACCGCGTCACGATCCGCAATCTGGCCAAATACGGCGTCAAGGTGATTGTGTATAACTTTATGCCGGTCTTTGACTGGCTGCGCACCGACCTCGCACGGCCGATCGAAGAGGACGGCTCGAACAGCCTGTATTTTGACGAGAAAGAATTGGGCAACATGACCCCGCTGGAGATTGTGCGCCGCACCGCCGAAAACAGCAACGGTTTCTCGCTGCCCGGCTGGGAGCCCGAGCGTTTAGCCGAGCTTGAGACGACGCTCAAGCGCTACGAGGGTCTGACGCCCGATATGCTGCGTGAAAATTACAAATATTTTCTTGATAGCATCATCCCCACCTGCGAGGAATGCGGTGTCATTATGGCCTGTCACCCCGACGACCCGGCTTGGCCCATCTTCGGCCTGCCGCGCATTGCGCACAGTCTGGCCGATTTTGACAAGATCGTTCGGCTGCATGACTCGCCGAGCAACACCGTCTGCCTGTGCACCGGTTCGCTGGGCTCCAATCCCGAAAACGATATTCCCGCGATCATCCGCCATTTTGGCGAGATGGGGCGCATCGGCTGCATGCATGTGCGCAATGTCAAATATCTGGGCCATCATCATTTCCGCGAGGCGAGCCATCTCTCCTCCGACGGTGATCTCGACATGTTCGCGATCATGAAGGCCATCTACGATACCTGCCCCGATACCTATGTGCGACCTGACCACGGACGCATGATCTGGGACGAAACCGGGCGGCCCGGCTATGGCCTGTACGACCGTGCGCTCGGTATCACCTATCTCAATGGCCTGTGGGAGGCCATTGACAAGATGTCTAAACAGTAGGGAGGCGATGTTATGAAGCTAAGCCTTGAGGGCATCCAGAACCGCGTCCCATGGGAGGCCGCCGGTGTGATGCTGCCGCGATTTGATTGGCGAAAAATGGTTGAAACCACCGAAAAAGCGCCGGTTTGGGTGCATTTTGGCGCGGGCAACATTTTCCGTGGTTTTATCGCCCGACTCCAGCAGTCGCTGCTTGAGCAGGGATTGGGCGAGACCGGCATTCTCGCGGCCGACACCTTTGATTATGACATTATCGACAAAATCTACGACCCGTTTGACGCCATGACGCTGATGGTCAGCCTAAAGCCGGACGGCAGCATGGAGAAAAGCGTCGTCGCCTCGGTTGCCAAGGGCCTGCGGGCAGGCGGCGCATACCCCGAGGATCTGGCGCGGCTTAAAAGCGCGTTTTGCGCGCCCTCGTTGCAGCTGGCGAGCTTTACGATTACCGAAAAGGGCTATGCACTGCATAATTTGCAGGGGGAATTCTTTCCCTTTGTGGCGGAGGACTTTAAAAACGGGCCGCAGCGCTGCACCCACGCCATGAGCATTGTAACCGCCCTGCTGCTTGAGCGCTACAAGGCGGGCGCTGTGCCGCTCGCGGTGGTCAGCATGGATAACTGCTCGCACAACGGCGAAAAGCTGCGCGGCAGCGTGCTGACGGTGGCGCAAAAATGGCATGAGAACGGCTTTGTCGACGGCGGCTTTCTGGCCTGGGTTCAGGATGAGGGCCAAGTGTCCTTCCCCTGGACGATGATCGACAAGATCACCCCACGTCCTGCTCCGGTGGTGGAGGAGGCGCTGGCCAAGGACGGCATCGAGGACATGGCCCCGATTGTGACGTCGAAGAATACCTTCATCGCGCCGTTTGTCAACGCCGAGATCCC
>DALYYK010000218.1:0-1745 GCA_031983305.1 Candidatus Fimivivens sp.
CTGGGCCGCTCGCCCGACCGAAGCGGTACGCTGCTCAACATTGAGGAGCTGCCCGCCCCCGAGGATGCCGGCAAGGAAAACGCCGTCGGCAATGTGGGCCTTTTGGTGATGCTAAACAAGAAGCTGATCTCTAATTCGCTTTATGTGCTGTTTGACCTGCTGGGTAAGACCAAGAACCGCTTGCTCATCTCGCAGGTCGCCGCTTTTTTTATGTTAGCCGTATACCGCATGTTTAGAATTATTTATTCCGCCGACGGTAAAAATCCGCAGGCTTTTTTTTCGGTGCCAAAGCCACTGGCTCCGGGTTATGCCGATGCCGCCATGCGTATGCTTGAAAGCAACGCCGAGACCATTGTCTCGGGCGAGCTCAAGCAACTCCCCGGCCTTGGCGACATCGAGGAGATTGTTCCGGTACCGATAACCACCCAATCGCTCAACGAGAGCTATCCGTTGTTCGCGGCCTCGCTGTTTAACCTGATCAAAAACGCCGAAGAGCAGCTACCCGGTGAAAAAGCTGATAAATAATGCCATGTGGCAGGACATTCCGCCGACGCAAGAGCCATTCTTGATCGTTATACCATGCGTGATCAAGGTTCTCTGGTAGAAGTAACGCGTAAAACGGCGTGCTTACACCGCGGGCTTATTTAAATCGCTGCCGCTCACTTTCAATAGCTGTCTAGGGGCTATTATACCATAAGCGCAAGCAAATGGTATAATTGGCCATCGCCGTAGGCGGGCCATTAAAATCAAGCGTATAATAACCGTCTTGCGGTTATTATACCACAAAGTGGGTAGCAATTTCCATACCGGCTGTTAAAACACCATCGATGCCAATGTCCGACAAGGTCTAAAAACCGCTGCAAAACAGCCTGTTTGCAGCGGTTTTTGTGTTGCAGCCCGGCGCTAAAGCGGGCTTTGTCCCCTCTGGATATTCTCGGCGACACGTTGGATTTCGTCAAGGGTGCTAAACGGCACCGACGACTGCATAATATTTTCCTGGACAAAAGGCGGCAGGCCGTCGAAATACGCTTTTACCTGCTGATTTTGCATCCATTCGGGTTTATTGTCCATAGCTGGCACACTCCTTTGCTTATGATTGTCTTTATTTTGTACCAAACGCTTCAAATAATTCTCAAGAGGCCGAAAAAGTATACGCTGCCCAGCTATAGCGGTATTGATAAAGGCTAAATAAAAGGATTTTATCAGAACGTTTGTTCCGAAATTTACCCAAATCGGTTGCTTTTCTTTTTGTGATGCGGTATAATATTTTAAATGTAAACGATTGCCGCTGTGGCCGGTATCTATAAACGGACGGAGGATATTAAAATGGCTGACGACAAGCAGGGTGCACTTGAAACCGCACTGAGCCAGATTGAAAAGAAATTCGGCAAGGGCGCGGTGATGAAGCTCGGGCAGCACAGCGCGCTGAATGTGGATGCGATTCCCACCGGCTCAATCGCGCTGGATTATGCGCTGGGCATCGGCGGTGTTCCCAAGGGGCGCATCATCGAAATCTACGGGCCGGAATCCTCCGGTAAGACCACCGTCGCGTTGCACATTGTCGCCGAAGCGCAGCGCCTTGGCGGCGACGCCGTGTTCATCGACGTTGAGCACGCGCTCGACCCGGTCTACGCGCAGGCGCTCGGCGTCGACATCGACTCGCTGCTCGTCTCGCAGCCCGACACCGGCGAGCAAGCGCTCGAAATCTGCGAGGCACTTGTGCGCTCGGGCGCCATTGACGTCGT
>DALYYK010000218.1:1755-5157 GCA_031983305.1 Candidatus Fimivivens sp.
CATCGACTCGGTGGCTGCAATGGTCACCAAGGCCGAAATTGAGGGCGAGATGGGTGACTCCCACGTCGGCCTTCAGGCGCGTCTCATGAGCCAGGCGCTGCGCAAGCTCACGGGTGCCATTTCAAAATCCAACTGCATCGCCATCTTTATTAACCAGCTGCGCGAGAAAATCGGCGTCATGTACGGCAACCCCGAGACGACGCCGGGCGGACGCGCGCTCAAGTTCTACTCCTCAGTGCGTTTAGACGTGCGCCGCATTGAGCAGATTAAGCAGGGCAGCGAAATTCTGGGCAACCGCACCCGCGTCAAGGTCGTCAAAAACAAGGTTGCGCCCCCCTTTAAAGAGGCGGAGTTTGACATTATGTACGGCAAGGGCATCTCGAAGGAGGGCGAAATTCTCGACCTCGCGGTCAAGCTTGGCGTCATTCAAAAAAGCGGCTCGTGGTTTTCTTATAACGATACCCGCTTGGGTCAGGGCCGCGACAATGTCAAGGAATATTTTAAGGCCAACGCCGAGCTGCTCGATGAAGTCGCGCTCAAGGTGCGCGAGGGCATCAGCACGGCCGGTGTAGAAAAGACTAAGCCTGCCGCCAAGGCCCCCCGCGCCGCTGCCAAGGGCTCGGCCGACATCGATGTCGAGGTCGATTCGGGCAGCGGTAACGAATGATTATCACCGACGCGCGACAGACCAAGCGCGGCAGAATCTCGGTGTACGCTGACGGTGAATTTTTGTTTGCTATTGAAGCGGAAAGCTGGCAGCGCTCGAACCTTTGCGCCGGTGACACGGTCGATGCGGAGCAGCTCAACGCCCTCCTACGCCAAAGCCGCGCGCAGGAGGCCAAGCGCCGCGCGCTCAATATGCTGTCGTCCAAAAGCTACACGGCCAAGAGCCTTACCCGCCGTCTGGCCGAAAAAACCGACGGCGAGGCTGCCCGCGCGGCAGTTTCTCGCATGGAGGAGCTCGGGCTTATCGACGACGCAGACTATGCGCTGCGCTGCGCGCGCGATCTGTTCCATCTGCGTGGCTTTGCGCCCCGGCGCATCCGCTATGAGCTGCAAAAGCGCGGCATCTCATCCGAGCTGTGCACGCTGGCGCTTGAGGAGCTGGAACCCGACTGCGGCGACCTCTCAGAGCGCGCCGCAGACTTGCTGCGCGCGCGCTTCGGTGCGCTGAAGAGCGACGCCGATCTTCGGCGCGCGGCGTCACTGCTCGAGCGCTGCGGCTATGCCTATTCCGACATTCAAAGTGCGCTGCGCGCCGTCTCTGAGACGGAACTGGCAGATTGAGCGCCGTCAACGCCAATCTGTAAAAATGCCAACGCCGTTTTGCGGCGTCAGCGGGCCGTCTACTTTTTACAACGCAAAACGCGCGACGTTGCCGCCCTGCCGAACAGCTTCAGGCGGCTTAAGTGTCAATTCAAGCACCCAAACCGTCGCTTTAACCGCCATCCGCCGCCTATCCAAAGGCGTTATAATACACCCCCGAAAGGAATCTAACTGTTTTATGACTTATAAGGTTGGAATGATCTCGCTCGGCTGCTCTAAAAATCAGGTGGACGCCGAGCATATGCTGGCCGAGCTCTCGGAGAACGGCTTTGCCCTGTGTAACGAGCCGGAGGAATGCGACGCCATCATCGTCAATACCTGCGGCTTTATTGAGGACGCCAAGCGTGAATCGATCGAGAGCATCTTTGAGGCTGCCCAACAGCGCAAAAACAAGCTCAAGGCGCTGGCTGTCACCGGCTGCCTCGCCGAGCGCTATCAGCAGGAATTCGCCGCCGAAATTCCCGAGGCGGATGTCATTCTCGGTATGGGCGCGATGGGCAACATCGCTCAGGCGCTGCGCCACGCGCTGGAGCGGGGCGAGCGGGTCGTTGAATTCGGCGACAAAGCGGCGCTGCCGCTCGAGGGCAAGCGTATTCTTGCAAACGCGCCCTATTTTGCCTATCTCAAGGTGGCTGAGGGCTGCGACAACCGCTGTGCCTTCTGTGCGATCCCCGATATTCGCGGGCATTTCCGCAGCCGCAAGATGGAGGATATCATTGAGGAGGCGAAGATGCTCGCCGAGCAGGGCGTCGTCGAGCTAAACGTCGTCGCGCAGGACACGACCCGCTACGGGCAGGACCTCTACGGCAATCTGATGCTGCCCGAGCTGCTGCGCGCGCTGTGTCAGATCGAGAAGCTACATTGGGTCCGCGTGCTCTACTGCTACCCCGACCGCACGACCGACGAATTGATCGACGTGATCGCGGATGAACCGAAGATTGTCAAATATATCGACCTGCCGTTGCAGCACAGCAGCGACACGGTGCTGCGCCGCATGCGCCGCCGGGGCGATTTCAGCCTCATAGAGGGCCTGTTAAGCAAGCTGCGCGACCGCATTCCCGGCGTGGTTGTCCGCACCACGATGATCGCGGGGCTTCCCGGCGAGACCGAAGAGGAGTTTGAGCACCTGTGTAACTTTGTGCGCGATCAGGCGTTTGAGCGGCTCGGCTGCTTTGCCTATTCGCAGGAGGATGAAACCCCTGCCGGAGCAATGCCCGACCAGATTGACCCCGAGCTGCGCCGCCGCCGCGCCGACACGATTATGGAAATTCAGATGGGCATCGCCAACGAGATTGCCCACGCCAGTGAGGGCCGCGTGCTCGAGGTGCTGTGCGAGGGCTGGGACGACGAGGCGCAGTGCTATGTCGGCCGCAGCTATATGGACGCCCCCGACATTGATACCAAGGTGTATTTCGTCGGCGCACAGGGGATTGCGCCGGGCCAGTTTATCACGGTCGAGATCACCGGCGCCGACGGCTATGATCTAACCGGAGAGCAGGTGGATTGATATGAACCTCCCGAATAAGCTGACGCTGCTGCGCATTATACTCGTGCCGTTCTTTGTGTTTTTTCTCATGGCGGGGCACTCGGGCGTGTTTGGCCTGCTGGCGCTGCTGATCTTTGCGGTTGCCAGCCTGACCGACCTGCTCGACGGCAAAATTGCGCGCAGCCGGGGACTGGTTACCACGTTTGGCAAGCTGATGGACCCGCTGGCCGACAAAATTCTCGTCATGAGCGCGATGATCTGCTTTGTCGCCTTAAAGCTCGCCCCGGCGTGGGCTGTTATTGTGATTCTCACGCGCGAATTTTTGGTCACCTCGCTGCGGCTCATTGCGGCCGGAGAGGGATTGGTCATTGCCGCCGACAATTGGGGGAAAATCAAAACGGTCACGCAGATGGTCTGGATCATCTGGGTACTGCTTTGGCTATGGTTGGCGTCTTCCCCGCTGACGCTGCCCGCCGGGTTTGACGTGTTGGGACGCGGCATCGCGGCGGTATTGATGGCTGCCTCGGTATTTTTTACGCTGCTTTCGGGGTTTAATTATGTCTGGAAAAACCGCGCGTTGCTGTTTAGCG
>DALYYK010000219.1:0-5140 GCA_031983305.1 Candidatus Fimivivens sp.
TGCGCTGCGGGAGCGGTCTGCGGCGCGGTCGAAGCCACGGCGCCCTGCTGGCGCTTATCGACCATGCGGTCTACCGCGACGATCAAAAGCGGCAGCGCCCCGATGCCGAACACCAGCCGCACAAACTGCAACACCGCAACCTTGCCCGCGTCGGCCCCCATATCCATCGCGATCAGCGGCGTGTCGCTGACGCCGCCCGGCATCGCGCAGAGCAGCGAGGTCAACAGATCGAGCGGCGAAAGCATATAGATGAGCAGCCCCGAAAGAACGTTAAGAACAAAAAAGCCGGACATCAGCATCACATAAGGGCCGATGATGCGCGGCAGATGCAATAGGTCCTGCTTTTTAATGCCCGAGCCGATATAAGCGCCGGTGATGATCTGCGCCGCGACCTTGGCTGACGTTGGCATCAGTGCGTACGGCGTCGCGACGCTGAGCGTCGACACGGCAAAAATAGCACCCACAAGCATGCCTGCGGGTACTTTAAGTCTGAAAAATATAAATCCGCCCAGTGTGCCAACCAAGAGCGTCAACAACAGCCTGATGGTCAAAACAACCTCGCCTCCCGATGCGCAGAACAAATTCTCCCTTTTATATTACCCTACTTTTGTTCAATACGCAACGGATAACCGCACTATTTACCGCGCTTGAGCACCATACCGACCAATGTAAAGACGATAAACACCGCCAGATTGGCGATAACAACGCTCGCCCCCGCCGGTGTGTTGAACACAAACGACACCATAATACCGGTACAAAAGCAGAGCACCGACAGCACCGACGCGCAAACGACCACCCCTTTAAAGCTAAAGAACAGCCGCATAGCCGACAGCGCCGGAAAAATAACAAGGCTCGAAATGAGCAGCGCGCCCATCATGCGCATGCCGACCACCACCGTCACGGCGGTGAGCATAGCCAAGAGCGTATTATAAGCCCCGACCCGAACGCCGGTGGCTCGCCCGAACGCTTCATCAAAGGTGACGGCGAAAATGCGGTGGTAACAAAAAACATAGAGCGACAGCACAACCGCCGACAGCACGGCGGCAAAGACGACGTCGTTTTTGTTCATAGCCAGCACGCTGCCAAACAGATAGCCGTGAATATCGGCGTTGATGCCCGAAGAAAGCGAGGCCGCCATAACCCCGACCGCCAGCGACGAGGAGGAGATCATCGCAATGGCGGCGTCGCCGCGCATCGAGCCCTCCGCACCGATGCGCAGCAGCAAAAACGCCGAGAGCATCACAACCGGCACCGCCACGGCCAGCGGCGCGACGTTGAGCGCCATCGCGATAGCCACCGCGCCGAAACCGACGTGAGAAAGCCCGTCGCCGATCATCGAATAGCGCTTGAGCACAAGGCTGACGCCCAGCAGCGCCAGACATAACGACACTAAAATGCCCACCATCATCGCGCGCGCCATAAAACCGTAAGAAAACATGGTTATAATCAGGTTAAGCATTTAGTGACTCCTTTATTTCTTTGTTTCAATCTATGTCCCTCGCATGAGGGGCGGTGGTTTTGTGTCCGTACTAACAAATTGGCGTTATTGGCAGCCGTATTTAAACGGCAGAGGTTGCGCTGACGCGCAGGAACGATCCCCACTCCCAACCCCCTGGCCCCCGCAAGGGACCGAGGGGGCTTAAAAAATACGATTGTTGGTGATTGTATGCGCCACGTGAAAGTGTTAGCTTCCCACGCACCGTCAGCGGGCGCGCATCCAGACTTGTTACGTGATTATGCGCGCTAATAAGGTTGGTTTGGCCTTTGGGGCAGGCGGCGCTTCCATCGCGCCGCCTGCAGGTAGCGGGTGCTGCTTTGCTGCAGAGTAAGCGTTGTAAAACGGCAAGGTTGTTTTGCGCTGACGCGCAGGAACGCCCCCACCCCCAACCCCCTGGCCCCCACAGGGGACCGAGGGGGCTTTCACCCCCAAACCCCCTGAGGGGGGTTAAAAGTATACGGTTATTGGTGATTGTATGCGCCACGTGAAAGTGTTAGCTTCCCACGCATCGTTAGTTGGGCGCGCATCCAGACTTGTTACGTGATTATGCGCGCCAATCAGGTTGTCTGGCCTCTTAGGGCACGGCGGCGCTTCCATCGCGCCGCCGTGCGGGTAACGTATGCGATTTCAATACACGTCCTTCGCGTGAGGAGCGACAACCGCGTCACCGACCGACACCACGCACGCTGCAAATTTCAATCCACGTTCCTCACAAGGCGGACGACATTCATATATAGCACACCTCAAAGTCGTGTCCAATTCCAATCCGTCGTCCCTCGCATGAGGGACAACGGATGCTCTTTAACCGTACCCCGCTCGATGTCATATTTCAATTCACATCCCGCCTCATAAGAGACGCCTTCAAATCCTCGGCCCGCCCCGTCAGGCGTCGGCCTTGTTTCCCAGCAGCCGGTGGGCGGCATCGCTTTTATAATAATCCGCCGCCGGGCCAAAAAAGGCGCAGCCGTTGTCCATGTGCAAAATCTTGCCCGCGCGACGCGCCGCTTGAAGGTCGTGAAGCACCATGAGAATCGTCACGCCGTGCTTTTTATTGAGGTGGTCGATAATCGTATAAAGCTCGGCCGCCGCCGCGGGGTCGAGCGCCGCCGCGGGCTCGTCGAGCAGCAGCAGCTTGTCGGTGGCGCAAAGTGCCCGCGCCAGCAGCACGCGTTGGCGCTGCCCGCCTGAAAGCGCTCTGAACGACCGCTTTTTTAAATCCGACACGCCAAGCTGAGCCAGCGCCTTTTCGGCCGTCGCCTTTTGGGCCGCCGAATAAAACGGGCTGTGCCCGCCCGCGCCCAGACAGCCCGAGAGCGCCACCTCCCACACCGAGGCGGGGAAGTCGCGCTGCGCCATCGACTGCTGCGGCAGATAGCCGATCTCGCGCGGGGTGACGCCATTAAACATAATCTCGCCCGCGCGCGGCTGCTGCAAGCCTAAAAGCGCCTTGACCAGCGTCGATTTGCCCGAGCCGTTCTCTCCGACGATGCAGATATAGTCCCCAGCCTCGACCGAGAACGAAAGATCTTTGACGGCAACCTGCGCGCCGTAGCTCATAGTCAAGTTTTTGCATTCTATCATCGGCACGGTTCATCATCCCCTTGTGTGTCCTGCGCGCAATCGCGCTGTTCGTCGTTTTGATGCCCGGGCAGCGTCCGCTGCTTATCGGCGCACTGTGCGCAGCAGCCCACCAGCACAAGCTGGGCGGCGTCCAGCTCAAAGCCGTGCTCCTCATAGACATGCTCGGACAGCTTGTCGATATAGTCGCACTTTAAATGGGTCAATGCCCCGCAGCGGGCACATTTGAGGTGATAATGCTGCGGCTGCGGCCCCTGCTGATATTCAAAGCAGGCACTTTTGCCCTCGCCAAACTGATATTTTCGCACGCTGCCCTGCTCGATCAATCGCTCAAGGTTGCGGTAAACCGTCGCCTTGCCCACCGGCCTGCCGTAGCGCTCTAAAAGTGTTGCAATCTCCTCCGCGGTAAAATGCTCGCCGCTGTGCGCCCGCAGCAGCTCCAAGATCACAGCCCGCTGCCGCGTTTTATAGCCCTCGGCCATCATCCACACCTCCGTCCGAACAGGGTTATACCATCAATTTGAGTTTCGTTTTCATATTTTATTCCGTCCTGTTAAAAAAGTCAAGAAAAGCTGTTATAAAACAGCGTTTGACACAAAAATTTGTGCAAATGAAAACGCGGGGCGTTACCGCTCCGCGTTTTATGCTTTAATGCTGCTCAGGCTTCCAATATTGTAAGCCGTCGGGCTTTCGGTAAAGCAGCCCGCTTTCGACCAGCTCGCGCCTGAGTATAAGTAATCGTTAAAGGTATGCCACTGCATGCAAAGCGCATTGACCGCCTTTTCGGGATAGATGCTGTTCGCCTCAAATTTCTCGGCCAAATAGCCGAGCACCGCAATCCGGACCTTCTGCTTCTGCGGCAGCTGCGTAATTTTGCCGGAGGCATCGAGAAATCTTTAATTTTTAACATTCATTTTCTATTTTTAACGGTATCCTATAGTGATCCTTTGAATTTTTCGCCCCATATCTGCGACAGGACCGCAATGTCGTCTGAAAATTCCCGGTCGGTCTGCGTGTCCTTCTTCTCAAGCGTCTCAAGCACCTCAAACGAGAAGGCCGCCGCGCCGTGCCGCTTCCACGCGTCGGCCATGCAGGCCTCGGGGCATAAATCGGTCGAGACCGAAAAGGCAAACCGGTTTTGAGAGCCCTGTAGATCGGTCGTGGCGCGAAGCCACGCCCCACCGGCCGCATCGCACCGGATGCAGAACACGCCGCCGATCACCGTCCTGTTTTTATACTGCGCTTTAAGCGCTTTTTTGGCATCGCCTTGCATTTGCGCCGCGCTCCTTTCAATCATTTCATTTTGCCGCTTCGCTTACCCGGTTTTATTAAGGCCGCGACATACAGCATTACTTCTATCCCGTTGATTATCGTAACACCCTGAGACAAAAAAAACAATAAACGCTCCGTTGAGTTGTCGGCGTACGGCGCACAGCAAAGGAAAATAGCCGGTTTTTCGGATGACAAACACCCACGGTCATGCTATACTGATTTGGAATTATGATTGCCTGTCCGGCCGCAATGGCGAGGGAATTCCCTATCTGGTCGGAAGCACGGACTCAAATAATGGAGGAAGCAGCAATATGGCAAATAGCTTAGCCGAGCTTCGGGAAACATTAAAAAATTGCCAAGGATGCCGCCTGTGCGAGCAGCGGCAGAACGTCGTGTTCGGCGTAGGGCCTGAGCATGCGCGGGTGCTGCTCATCGGTGAGGGGCCGGGCCAGAACGAGGACGAACGCGGCGAGCCGTTCGTCGGCCGGGCGGGCCAGCTGCTCGACAAAATGCTCGACGCCGTCGGGCTGTCTCGCGAGAAAAACGTCTTTATCGCCAATATGGTCAAATGCCGCCCGCCGCAGAACCGCGACCCGCAGCCCGACGAGATGGAGGCCTGCCTCCCGTTTCTGCGGGAGCAGGTGCGGCTGATCCGTCCGCGCATCATTGTTTGTGTGGGGCGCATTGCGGCGCAGCGGCTGATCTCAGCCGATTTTAAGGTCACGAAGCAGCACGGCGAGTTCTATGACAAGAACGGCGTGCTGATGATGGGGACGCTGCATCCGGCGGCGC
>DALYYK010000220.1:0-5134 GCA_031983305.1 Candidatus Fimivivens sp.
TTCGCAAAGCCATGCTATACTCATTTAGCTGTCAAAAATCAGTATATCTGGGTGTGGCGCAGATGGTAGCGCGCTACCTTGGGGAGGTAGAGGCCGCTGGTTCAAATCCAGTCACTCAGACCAAAAGACCGTCGACTATGAGTCGACGGTCTTTTTATTTGCCTATATTTACGCAGAAATTGCACCTTAAATATGCTATAAGAACAATCGTACGCCAGATACGAATAACAAGATTCTTTGTGACGTTTATTTCGGTTGCTCTACTGATTTGATAGGAACATTTACAATTTATTTTTATAATCATGCGCCATCTGAAGCCACCGGGACGGTATACACAGATTCGCTTTGATAACATAAAATAATTTAGCAAGTATCGTAAAGGAGACATCCTTATGAGCATATCATTACAGGTCGAACGCCTGACAGCGGGGAACATTGAACCTAACGCGACTGTCATTTTTGATTCAACCGTGATTTCTACTGGGAATATCAGCTACGACAACACTACTGGTGTTATTACAATACAGGAAGCAGGTCAATATGAATTCGACTGGTGGGTGGCCACTCAGTCCTCTATATCAGTCACTGGCGCTGGATTTACGCTGGTTTCATCACAGGGAGATAGCATCATTGGCAATTCACCAATCAAAACAGGAGAAGTGGTTGGCGTTGGCATTATAGAAGTGGTGGCGGCGCCCGTAACCGTAGAACTCCGAAACAGTAGCAGCGCAACAATTTATTATTCAACAACTGTCCCGGTCAAAGCGTCTTTGGCTGTAATTGGAGCAGAGGATACGGGTGTACCAGGCCCCACTGGCCCTACCGGCCCCACTGGTCCGACCGGTGCGACTGGTGCCACCGGCGACCTCGGCCCTACCGGCCCCACTGGTCCGACCGGTGCGACTGGTGCCACCGGTGACCTCGGCCCTACCGGCCCCACTGGCCCCACTGGTCCGACCGGTGCGACTGGTGCCACCGGCGATCCTGGGCCTACCGGCACGGTCGTTTTAGCTTACGGATCTTTAAGGGGAAGTAGTGTAGAAACACCCGGCGCAACATTCACCCCCGTACCATTTAGTGTGGTCGGCCCTTTGTCGGGCACCGTCACCGTTAGTCTGTCGGGCAATGAATTAGTGGCAGGAGAAAGCGGCACTTACCAAATAACAATATCTATCAACGCTGAAGCCACTACCAGTCCCGACCCGGATCAACCCTATCTAAACGCTATTATTACGGTCAATGGCATACCGATTTTTGGTGATACTACGACCTTTTTCAAGATAGCCAACAGAAGCAGTTCAACCTTTGTTGTTCAAGCCGCTTTAACAGCAGGGGATGAAGTGGGCGTAAGTATCAGTACAGATTTTCCTGCTTTAGGTTATATGAACCGCTCTTTAACGGTTATTCAATTAAGTGACTAAATAAAACGGCTAAAAGCATACTCCTTCCTGGTTGCGGTGATGTAACATGAGAAAGCATAGGCTACGGCGTAAACATACCCCGGAGCCTATGCTTTATGATTATCTTGACAGCAACCTCTTATAAGGGTTGGTACCCTATCGCTTAGGCTTGGCGAGACGCTTCTTAGCTGGATCGTGTGCCGGCCTTTTAGTAACTACAACTGTTCTCACACGTTCCTTATATCTGTTGGCACATTTCGCTGAAAATCTCTAAATGACGCTCCTCATCCCGTATGATGCGCCGTAAGATAGTCACAATGTTTTCATCGCGGATGATAGTCGCCTGTCTGGAATATTTGCGGATAGCCGCCTCCTCCGCTTTGATGGATTCGGCTATCAGCGCGCGTATTTCCCGAGGATAACCGATAAACGAGGGCGACCACCACCGTTTACCCTGCCGTCCGCTCCAAAGCCGGGGGTCCGCGCCCAGCAGTAGTGCAAGCTCAGCAAATATATGGAGGTGGTGCATTTCCACAATGCTGATATTATGGAAGCAGGCGGAAAAGCAAGCATGCTGCGGCGCCGCTACGATAGAAATGTAGAAATACCGGGAAATATCGCTCATTTCCGATACGACGTCCCCTATGTTGCTGACCATTTCGCAGGCATAAGCAGCATTTTGCCCCGCCACACGCACCGGTGGGTACGGCGCATCCACTCTATATTGGCATCCGACGGTACTGCTGTCGTTCATTCTTTTATGCCCTTTCGTATATCGGGATGATATGGTCGGCTAACATCAAAAGCATCTTGTACTTGTAAGGGTATTTGGCGTGATGCAATATGGACGTCAATACAGGCCGCCTGTCAAAGAAAACACCACAGCTGCGGAAATATCGCGGTTAAGCTTCTTATTCGGACGCGTCAACGTCCCTGAAGTTGATCCGCATGCAGGCATAGTGGATTCATAAGCCCGAGTGATAAGACAAACCGCCGCATACGCAAAACTGGATAGCTTTGACGTTAATGGACTATAAAGCTTACTCACAAGTACATAAAAATATAACAGCACCGTCAAGCTGACGATGCCGTTATATTTTTATCAGTCAGAAGAGCAGTGCCCCGACCACTCTCCAGACACTGCCAAACGCTTATTTAACCCAAATCTTCTTCAAGCAGCGCGCTGTAGACATCCAAATATTTCTGCGCCGATTGTTCCCACGAAGAATCACGGCGCATGCCGTTGCGGCGTACGGTTTTCCAGAGCGCCTTTTGATGATAGAGCGCCAAAGCGCGCTCCAGCGCGTCGAGCATATCCCAAGCCCCATAGGTCTGGAACGTGACGCCGTTGCCCTCGCCCGTCTCAGGGTCAAAGGGAATCACGGTATCCTTCAGCCCGCCTACCGCATGCACGACCGGGACGGTGCCGTAGCGCATGGCGATCATTTGGGCCAGCCCGCAGGGTTCAGAAAGGGACGGCATGAAGAACAGGTCGGCCCCGGCGTAAATACGGGAGGCCAGCGTCGGAGAAAATCCGATAACGCAGCGCACCTTATCGCCTGAGCGGGCGCTCCAGTCCCGTATCATCGCTTCGAATTCGGCGTCGCCCGAACCGAGCACGACAAGCTGCAGCTCCATCCCCGAGATGGCGTCCATGACCTCGCGGATTAACCCGAGCCCCTTCTGTGGTGTCAGGCGGGTGACCATGCCGATGAGCGGCACGCCGGAAAGCTGAGGCAGCCCCATCTCCTTTTGCAGCGCACGCTTATTGATGGCCTTAAATCGCAGCGTCTCAAGGTTGTAGCCGCAGGCCAAATAGCGATCGGTCTTAGGGTCAAACAGCGCGGTGTCGATACCGTTGACAATGCCGACCAGCTTTTCTTTGCGCGCCGCCAGAATATGATGCAGCCCCGAGGAATAAAACGGGTCAAGAATCTCTTCGGCGTAGCTTTCGCTCACGGTGATGATCCGATCGACGCTCTCAATGCCGCCCTTGAGAATATTCATGCAGCCGTCGTACATGAGAATCTCACGGAAGGCCACGTCCAGCCCGAACACGCTGCCGAGAATATAGGGGTCGTATTTGCCCTGAAACTCGATGTTATGAATCGACAGCACCGTTTTGATCTGCTCATATCCCGCCGTCTGCCGATAGAAGGCGTTGAGATAGATCGGCACCAGCGCCGTGTGCCAGTCGTTGACGTTGATGACGTCGGGATAAAAATCGACCAGCGGTAATATTTCGAGCAAAGCTTTTGAAAAAAAGGCAAAGCGCTCGCCATCGTCGAACGCGCCGTATATGGCGGAGCGTTTAAAATATTGCTCGTTGTCCAATAGGTAATAGGTTACGCCGTTATAGTCGCCCTTAAAGATACCACAGTGGTTCACGCGCCAGCCCAAGGGCACTCCTACGCTGGTCACATAGGTCAGATTCTCGCGCAGCTGCGTCGGTACCTGCGCATAGAGCGGCAGCACGACCCTTGCGTCCACGCCGCGGGCGACCAGCGCGGCAGGCAGCGAGCCCATCACATCGCCGAGTCCGCCGACCTTAATAAACGGCAAAGCCTCAGCCGCCGCAAATAAAATTTTTTGCATCTGCTTCCCCTCTCTGTCATTGCCTCAACGGGTCAGACCACCGCGTTTTTTTCCACGACGAAAGGATGGCACGCGCCGCCGTTGAGCGAATGTTCCTCGGTCACCCGCACATCCTTGTCAAGAATAACGTTGGACAGGCTGCAATTCGCCTCGAGAATACAGCCCTGCATGACGATTGAGTTGCGCACGACAGCGCCTTTGCCGATGCGCACGTCGCGGAACAGCACGCTGTTTTCCACCGTACCCTCGATGCGGCAGCCATCGGCGATCAAGCTATTGGCAACACAGCCGTTTTCGCCGTACATCGTGGGCACCGTATCCTTGATCTTGGTGAGAATATGCGTCTCGGAATTGAATAGCTCCCGGCGGATATCGGCGTTGAGCAGATCCATGCTGGTGCTGTAATAATCCTGAAGGGTGCGAATCTCAGCAAAATAGCCCTGATGCCGGTAGATCTGAAAGCGCTTGCAGGGGAACTTTTTGGCGATATAGTCGCGCCCGAGATCGGTCCAACCATAGGTGGTGCCCTGCCCCACAAGCTCAAGCAGCACCGACTTTCTCATAATAAAAATTTTACGCAGCAGCAGGGCGTTGGTATTTTTGCTGCTGGCGTGGCAGCACGCGTCACAGATCATTCCGTCCTCTCCGGCGGTGATCTCAGTGTCGCCCTGACGCGGATGCCCCTCGCTGCACACCGCGGTCAGATCGGCGCCCGACTCGATATGCCGCCGCAGCATCTCGCGCAGATCGACGGTGCAGATCAGGTTGGCATCGGCCAGAATCGCGTATTCGGGCAGCAGCCGTCCCAGATAGGTGTTAAAATCCGAGAGCGCTTCAAACCGGTTCTGATAATGGCAGCCCGACTCGTTCATAAACGGGGTCAAAAGCTTGAGTCCCCCATTTTTGCGGCTCAAATCCCAGTCCTTGCCGGTGCCCAAGTGGTCGGCCAGCGAGGAATAGTGCCTGCGCGCCACCACGGCGACCTCGGGTACCGAAGCGTGAACAAGGTTTGAGAGCATAAAGTCGATCAGTCGGTATCGCCCGCCAAAGGGCAGCGAACCGAGCGTGCGTTTTTTGGTCAGCACACTGACGCTGTCGTCCTCAAAAGAATCGCCAAACAAAATGCAAAAGGCGTTCAT
>DALYYK010000221.1:0-5125 GCA_031983305.1 Candidatus Fimivivens sp.
GTCTGGATGCGCGCCCACTGACGGCGCGTGGGAAGCTAACACTTTCACGTGGGGCCTACAACACCTGAGAACCGTATGCTTCAAGCCCCCTCAGGGGGTTTGGGGGTGAAGCCCCCTCGGTCCCCTGCGGGGGCCAGGGGGTTGGGGGTGGGGGCCGTTCCTGCGCGCAAGCGCAAACAACCGTTATGGTTTTATAATGGCTGCTAAGATAAGTATAGATATGTGGGCTTGGGCTTGGATATGTGCTTCACTACCGCATCATGGTGGATTACTAAGAAAAGCCTGCCCGCCATTTTTCACTACCGCACAAAAGCAAAAAGCCAAACATTAAAAACACGGATGCCCCCCTCGAGGCGTCATCGGGGAAACCCCTTGCGGGGGGTTCCCCACGGTAAAACAGTCCCCCGGACTGTTTTACCTCCCCTTCCTGCGCTTTTTTCGACTAAGCGCGAGAGCGCGAAAGCACGCGGGGCTCCGCCCCAAACCCCGCAAGCTTTTGAAAAAGCTTGGCCAAAACTTTTAATTTGTGTGAGTTTTCACCGTTTGGAACCAAACACAGAAATCAATCCTTATAAAGCGGTAGCACCACCTCACGGCAAAAAACATCCTGCGCCGCCAGCAACTCTTTAAGCGCATCAGGGTCCATATAATTCAGTGAAAGCCCCGCTTTCTCATGGTCGGCAATACACTTTTCATCCGCCATTGTCTTTTTAAACGCATCGACATAAAAATCAAGCGCGGCCTGCGGGGTGCCGACCGGCGCGACAAGCGCACGCGCACTGCCATACCATCCATCGACTAGCCCAAGCTCCTTCATGGTCGGCAGGTCGGGGTAACGGTCCAGCCGGTTTTCGGCAAAGACGGCCAACATGCGCAGCGTGATATTTTCTCCCGTTACCCGCGCGGTTATGTCTCCCACCTTCGCAACCGCGAAATCCACCTTGTCCTCTTGCAGCGCCAACATTTGGTCGGCGACGCCGTCATAGGGCATCGCTTTGTAGGCAAATCCGGCCGCTTTAGCAAACAGTTGTGCGCCGGTATGGTCCGAAGCGCGGTTGCCGTTGGTCGCGCATTTAAGCTGACCGCTCTTCTTGCAGGCATCGATCAGCTCCTGAAGGGTTCTATAGGGGCTGTCTTTCGACACAACAACCACCGACGGCTCAGAAAGATGATTGCAAATCGGTTCAACCCGCGCAATCGTAAAGGGTGAATCGGGCTCAAGCGCCAGCGTCGTAAAGGTGGGCAGATTGATAAAGCCGATGGTGTAGCCGTCCGGCTTGGCCGAGGCCAGCGCCGTAAAGCCGATTTTGCCGTCCGCGCCCTCAAGATTTTCGACAGCAAGTATCTGGCCCACATATTTATAGGCGTTGGACAGTAGCAGGCGGGCGCTGATGTCGGTGCCCGAGCCGGATGGATACGCGACAATGACCTTGATCTCCCGGTCGGGCGTCCATGTTTCAGCCGCTGAGGATGCCGCACCCGACGCGCGGCCCGACGCCGCGCCCGAACCGGCGTTTCGGCAGGCGGCGGCGGTTGACAGCATCATGACGGCGGCGAGCGCAATCAAAATAATCTTTTTCATGTGCAATACATCCCTCTTTAATATGTCGCAGCACTCGGCCAAAGATAGGCTGTGCATATCCCAAAGTTATTTGGCGCGATATTTGAGCCGTTTATGATAAAATCCAAGCTGCGTTTATATTTCCCTGTTGTAAAGCTGAAATACAAATATAAATGCGATGACCGCTTTTATCACCACGGTCATCGCATTTATATTGGCTTATGCGCCATTTATAGCCGGTTTTGAAAATCAACGCAGATATAAACTGCCCAGCACCGCGCCAAGTCCCGAAAGGGCTATCATCAGCGCGAGAACCAACGCAACCACCCTTTTCATAACGTCACCTCTTGCCCTGTTTTTTCTAATGCTATTATACTAACAAATAAGCAAATTTAAGTCAAATGTCCTGAATCGATCATAAAATTGCCCGCTCGCTGTAAATAAAATATTAAAAACCTTTATTTTTTTGACTTGATGGGAAAAATCGGGTAAAATATAGATGCTGATATTAGCAAAGGAGGCTTTAAAATGTCTGTTATGGTCGTTACAAAAGACAACTTTCAAAAAGAGGTGCTGGAATCCGACATCCCGGTGCTGCTCGATTTCTGGGCGCCCTGGTGCGGCCCCTGTCGGATGGTCTCTCCGCTCGTCGATGAGATTGCGGATGAGGTTTCCGACGCTAAGGTGGGCAAGATCAATGTCGATGAGCAGCCCGAGCTGGCTGCGCAGTTCAAAATTATGAGCATTCCGACGCTGGTTGTGGTCAAGGACGGAAAGGTCGCATCCACCAGTGTGGGCGCAAAGCCCAAGGCCGACATTCTCAACATGCTTAAATAAAGTGCGGAATATCAGGCGGAGGGCGTATCCTTCCGCCTGTTTTCTCAATGCCTGTCCTTTGTGCCCGAAAAATAAAACCGGAGGTTTTTTATTGTGAGAGCGTTTTTTCCCTTAAGCGCCAAGGCCTACGACATTAAGTCGCTGCTGATTGTCGCGCTTGTCTACATTGCCATATCGGTTGTCGCCGGTTTCGCGCTGGGGCTGGTTAGCTGGATACCGATAATCGGTAAGATTTTCAGCATTGTCTCGCAATTGATTGATTTTTATTGCCTGAGCGGCATTGTCGTTGCGGCGATTATCTGCTTTAAAATCTAATGCCGACCCATTTATGTCAGGACGTTCAATTTGTGGGTTTGCATTTGTTGTCTATTGACAATTTTGGTCACATTTTTAAAAATATTTTGCCTTTTTAATGATTCAAGACTATAATAAAAGAATAAAACCTCAAAAAAAATTGACCAACTGGGGTGAAAGCCGTGAAAATGAAAAAGGCCATGAAGAAGCTCTCCTTTGCCATTCCCGCAAAAATTATTGCCTGTATTTTGCTGGTCATGATTTTAATGGTTTCAGTTCTGGCAGCGGCCTTAACCAATTTGACCAATGGTATGATCGAAAATCAGGTCGGCTTCCTGGCAAACAAAAACGCCGCCATAGCAGGGGAATATTTGCAGGCCATGCAAAACGTCTCTGTTGCCATGTCGCGGGAATTTGAGCGGTACACGCTGCTCGACAACGCCAACGCGGAGATGATGATCAAAAAATCGCTGCATGCGGCATTGGATGATCCGCGCATTTTCTCGGCCTATTTTGCGGCGGAGCCGAACAAATATTTCCCGAATACGCCAAACGGGCTGTCCTATTACGTCTATCGCGATGGCGCCCGCAGCATACTCGACGTCGCGAACGATTACACGACCTACCGCGAGGGGGATTATTACGCCGCGACCAAAGAAATGCGCGCGGCGCATATAACCGAGCCGTATTCCTATACGCTTTCAAACGGCGAAACGGTTTGGCTGGTCACCATCAGCAACCCCATTCTCGACCACAATGGCGCGTTTATCGGCGTGGCCAACTGCGATATTCTGACCGACACCCTAAACAGCCTGTCTTACGATACCAACAACTATAAAACGGCCTATAGCTTCATCCTGACCAACAACAGCAACCACGTCACCCACACCGTCGACCATGCGCTGTTCGGAACAGCGTTTGAATCGGACAGCGCCGAGGCATTGACGGCGATTACCACCGGGCAGGGGCATATGCACACGACCGAGAACCGCATTTTCGGCGGTACGGCTATCGAGATTTTTGAGCCGATTAATATCGAGGGTCTTGACCAGCATTGGTCCAGCGCCTTTGTGGTCAACCGTTCCGAGGCAATGGACGCGACCTATCAGGTGATTTTGCTGATCATGGCGATTGCGACGGGCGCCATTGTGGCGTTTGCGGTTTTGTCGGCGCTGCTGCTGCGCAAATCGCTGCGGCCGGTGGTGGATATCGTCCACTTTTCGCAGGAACTGGGTCAGGGCAATCTCGCCGCCGA
Source organism: Candidatus Fimivivens sp. (assembly GCA_031983305.1). GTDB lineage: Bacteria > Bacillota > Clostridia > Oscillospirales > Ruminococcaceae > Yanshouia. Next base: position 3,948 of record DALYYK010000221.1, read on the forward strand.
GATCAATATCAAAGAGGATAATGAGCTGGGCGGCATCGCCTCAAGTCTTAAGCACACCGCCGTAACGCTGCAAAGTTATGTCGGCGAGATCTCCCGCATTTTGGGCGGGATTGCGCGGTGCAACCTGGACATTGCGCCGGACATCGATTTCTCGGGCGATTTTGTGCCGATCAACACGGCGATTACCGAGATCATTGACGCCATGAACGAGACGATGCGGCATATTCAGACCGCTTCGGATCAGGTCTCGTCGGGGTCCAGCCAGATCTCGGACGGCGCACAGGCGCTGTCTCAGGGCGCGACCGAACAGGCCGCCGCTATCGAGCAGCTTTCGGCTTCGATCAGCGAGGTTTCACGCGGCATTCAGAGCAATGCGGCACAGGTGCACGAAGCCGCCGACTATGTCGACGAGGCCGTGCAGGGCATCGAAGAAAGCAACGGCCATATGGAGAAGATGCTGCAATCGATGACATCAATCAACCAGTCCTCGGACCAGATCGGCAAAATCATCAAGGTGATTGAGGATATCGCGTTCCAGACCAATATTCTGGCCCTCAACGCAGCGATTGAGGCCGCGCGCGCCGGCGAGGCCGGTAAGGGTTTTGCCGTCGTGGCCGACGAGGTGCGCAGCCTCGCCAGCAAATCCGCCGAGGCCGCAAAGCAGACCAATCTGCTGATCAACAGCTCGGTCAACGAGGTCTTGCAGGGCTCTAAAATCGCACAGGAGACGGCCAAATCACTCAAGGCGGTCGCTGAAAAATCCATGAAGGTAAAGACGAACATTCAGGAGATCAACCGCGCCTCGGCCGAGCAGGCGCAAGCCATCGTGCAGATTACGCAGGGCGTCGATCAGGTCTCGATGGTGGTGCAGACCAACTCCGCCACGGCTCAGCAGAGCGCCGCTGCCAGCGAGGAGCTGTTTGGCCAGTCGGAAATGCTGCATCAGGAGATTCGCAAGTTTAAGCTGCGCCCGAACAGCACCACAGAAACGGCGCCTGTCATAACAGACGCCACCGAGAGGTTGGGCGCTTTGGCCTCATCTTCATCGAAGTATTAATATGCGTGAAAAATCCCCCGCCTTTGCTTTAGAGGCAGGGGATTTTTTGTGTGCGTTTTATTCAGCGACTTGACGCAAGGCTACGGCATTTCGATATCCTGACCGGGGCTGCGCTGTGAAA
>DALYYK010000222.1:0-4630 GCA_031983305.1 Candidatus Fimivivens sp.
TGTCGGAGCGGCGGTGTGCAGGTGAAGTTTGGAAAGGCGCTCGAGCGCGCGGATGCGTTCGGGCACACTCGCGGTGTTTTCGACCGTGTTGCCCTGCCGATCGGTCGCCGCAAAAGCCCTGCGCCCCAAGCCGATATCGGTCAGCTCGCGCAGCACCTCGTCGGCGGTCGCCGTCTCTTTCTTAGCGCCGTTCGGTCGCTTTTTTGGCATTCTGCCATCTCCCTTCAATATCATATTCAGCGCAAAAAAGCAGGACAGCCGCCGCTGCCCCGCTTCTTCGCACCTATACAATAGCATAGTTTCAAGGTGGCTTTCTATGGCCAACTTTTGATAAACTTTTCCTTCTTACTCAAACGATCTCCCCACTTTTGACTTTTACATCTCCCCAAAATGGTGTACAATAGAGCGAGACACACGCGACAAAGGAGAAATGGAATGCTTGAGAAGTCACAGGCCGACCGATATCTTGCGCTGCGGCGCACACTGATCGAGCGGCATTTTTCTAAGATGAACGATATGCAGCGCGCCGCGGTGCTGACCACCGAGGGGCCGCTACTTATTTTAGCGGGGGCGGGCAGCGGCAAGACGACGGTGCTCATCAACCGCATCGCCAATCTCTTGCTGTTCGGCAAGGGGTACGCCAGCGGCAGCGTGCCGTTTTATGTTGATACGGCGGGGCTTGAGACACTCGAGCGGGCCGCGCAAGGCGATGAAGTGGACGCGCGTCAGCTCTCCCGCCTGCTGGCCGACAGTCCGCCCCGCCCGTGGGAGATTATGGCCATCACCTTCACGAACAAGGCGGCGGCCGAGCTCAAAAGCCGCCTGTCAGCGATGCTTGGCGAAGAAACCGGCGGACAGGTACACGCTTCAACCTTCCACTCGGCCTGCGTGCGGATGCTGCGCGCCGACATCGACCGGCTCGGCTACCGCAGCGGCTTTGCCATCTACGATTCGGACGATTCACAGAAGCTCGTTAAAGATATCATCAAAGCGCAGAACCTCGACGACAAGCAGTTCCCGCCGCGCAGCGTGCTCTCAGCGCTTGGGGAGTTTAAGGACCTGCTCGAGACGCCCGAGCAGACGATGAGCCGGGCTGAGGCGACCAACGATTTCAGACTCAAAAAACTCGCAAAGATCTACGCCGAATATCAAAAGCGGCTATTTGAGGCAAACGCGCTGGATTTTGACGACATCATCTCACTGACCGTCCGACTGTTTGATCAGCACCCCGACGTGCTCGAAAAATATCAGCGCCGCTACCGCTACGTGATGGTCGACGAATATCAGGACACCAACCGCTCGCAATATAAGCTCGTGTCACAACTCGCGGGCGGCAGCAATAATCTCTGCGTGGTCGGCGACGACGACCAGAGCATCTACCGCTTTCGCGGCGCGACAATCGAGAATATCCTGTCGTTCGAGCAGCAGTATGAGGGGGCCAAGGTTATCCGCCTCGAGCAAAACTACCGCTCGACCCAGAATATCCTGACCGCCGCCAACGAGGTCATCGCCAAAAACACCGCCCGCAAGGGCAAGACGCTCTGGACGGCGTCGGGCGACGGCGATAAGCTCGTGCTCTATACCGCCTACGACGAACGGGACGAGGCCAACGCCATCGCCGACATCATCACCAAGGCACATGATCGAGAGGGGCGCGGCTATTCCGACTGCGCCGTGCTTTACCGCATGAACGCCCAGTCACAGACGATCGAGTCGGCGCTCGTTTCAGCGGGCATCCCCTACAAGGTGGTCGGCGGCACCCGCTTTTTTGACCGCAAGGAAATCCGCGACATGGTCGCTTATTTAAGCGTGCTGCACAACCCCGCCGACGCGCTGCGCCTGACCCGCATCATCAACGAACCCAAACGCGGCATCGGTGACGCAACAGTCGCCACCGCGCAGGAAATTGCCGACGTGCTGGGCACCAGCCTTTTTGAAGTATTACAAAACGCCGAGGGCTACGCGCCGTTGCAGCGCAAGTCAAAGCCGCTGATGCAGTTCGCCGCAATGATGAGCGGGTTGATGGAATCGTCCGGCCTGCTGCCGCTCGATGAGCTCTTAGATGAGCTTCTGGAAGAAACCGGCTACCGCGCCATGCTGCTGGCCGAAGGCTTGCAGGGGCTAACGCGACTTGAGAATATCGAGGAGCTTAAAACAACGATGAAACGCTACGAAGCCGAAACCGAAGAGCCGTCGCTCGGCGGCTTTCTCGAGGAGGTGGCGCTCTACACCGATCTCGACAGCTACGACGCCGGTTCCGACGCCGTCACGCTGATGACCATGCACGCTGCCAAGGGGCTCGAGTTCCCGGTCGTATTCCTGCCCGGCATGGAGGAGGGGCTGTTCCCCTCGACCAGGGCGTTCTCCGACCCCGAGCAGCTTGAGGAGGAACGGCGACTTGCCTATGTCGGCATCACCCGTGCCAAAGAAAAGCTCGTGCTCTTAACCGCTAAGCGCCGCATGCTGTTCGGTCAGACCATCTACGGCCGCGAGTCGCGCTTTATGTGCGATATCGCGCCCGAGCTTTGCAGCCGCGAAGGCAGACGGCCCTCACCCGGCGCGCCAAGCGCGCAACGGCAGTCTGAGTTTGAGTATGAAAGCCGGTCGTTTGGCGCGTTTGGCAAAACCGCCGCGCAGGCTGCCGCCGAATCAGCGCAGGCCGGCGCCAAAGCTGGCACGGAATACGGTACGGGCGCCGGATTGGGTATCGGATCCGGTGCGGCGGCAATCGCCAAGCCCGCGCCCGTCGAAAATGCCGGGTCTGATCTCGCAAAGGGCGACCGTGTGCTGCACCGCGTCTTTGGCAGCGGCACCATCATTTCGGTCAAACCGATGGGCGGCGACCATATGCTCGAGGTGCGGTTTGACAAAGTCGGGGTTAAAAAAATTATGTCCACTTTTGCAAGGCTGCAAAAAATCTGATGGATTGCATAAAAACACCCGCTCTGCCAACCGGCAGCGCGGGTGTTTTTAAAAGCATATTATAGCGTGGCGCGTTGCAATGCTATCCTGTTTGCTTTTGTCAACGATGTTGGGCCGTCTTTTATGCCGCACTCACACGTTTCAAGCGCGCCCTAAGCTCGCCGGCGCTACTGTCAACCGGATCCAATCTTGCGGCGAATTTTAAAGCGTGCATCCATTGACCCATTGCATCCATGCGGCTGTTTGTCTTTTGCAACGTAGCGTGCATCAACTTTAAGGTTGCTGCCTTGTCTATCCTCCCGGTAAGATCATTGGCACGTTACCAGACAAGCCTTTATAGGCGGTTCACAGCGGCCATCCCGTCAGCGGGGTGGCTTTTTTACGCGGCGCGGTCGTTGGTGCTATCCGCCCGCCATTTTCCGCATAATATAGTGTGTGGGGCTGTTCAAACACGCTCGTTCCTCACTTTTTACTTATCCGCCCGCTGACATCAATTGTACGGCGGCCAAACGTCACAAAAAAGCGTTTTACTCATACTATATAGTGAGTACAATCTGATATATCGAACAGGAGGATTTGTATGGCAACAAGAAACGCCAACGACAACCTTGCCGGACGCGCGGCAAATGTCTTTCGTGAGGCTGTTTGCATCGATACACGAAGGATTTATGACGCGGTGTCCGATAAGGATTGTATCCGGGACCTTCAGGTGATGTTCACCAACGAAGGCCAGGAGCTGATTGATTCGGCAGGACTCATCAAAACCCGCTGTTGCGAGGTGCTCGGCGTCTACTTCGAGGTGTCGCCGCTCGCCTTTAACAAGGGATTTTTCTCGGTGGATATGACCTTCTTCTTCAAGATCGTCGTGACCGTCTGCAACGGGCCCACCACAACGCCGGTGCTGGTTGAGGGCGTCGGCATCTTCTGCAAAAAGGTCATTCTATTCGGCAGCGAAGCGGGTGTTCGCACCTTCTCGACCAACGAGGATCTGACCGACACCAACAACAACACGCCGATTGTCACCGTGCAGGTGCTCGACCCGATGATTCTGGCCAGCCACATCTGCGAGGAGCCCGGGCAAACCGCACCGATTTTTTCGGCCCCGATCCCCTGCGAAATTGCCGAAAAGTTCGAAGGCAGCTTTGCCTGCGTGCAGCCGGCGCGCACCCTCTACGTCACGCTTGGCATGTTCTCGATCGTGCAGCTGATGCGTCAGGTGCAGGTGATGATTCCGATCTACGACTTCTGCATCCCCAAGAGCGAGAATGAATCTGCGATCGTCGATGCCGACCCGTGTGAGATTTTCAGCAAGGTTGATTTCCCGACCGACGACTTCTTCCCGCCGAAGCTCTCAGACATCAATAACTGCGATTAAGCAGGATCGGACATAGCAGGATGTAAAAAATCCCCCCGCTCGCTGGGTGCTCTGAGGAGAACTCGGCGGGTGGGGCGTTTTTTTGGTGAAGCGTGAAAAATGAAGAACGGATGGCGTCCTGTCCTCGTGCGGCATAAATCGGTAACGTTCGGAACCGATGATTAAATAAGTCCGCAAAGTTGACCCCTTCACTTTTCACTGATTCAAACACGCTTCACCATTTTGCTTTCTTACCGTTTCTCGCCGCCATTTTTGGCCATAGAAAGCCACTCGCGTCTTGTGCTAGGATAAAATCAACAAGAAGGAGTCAAAAATGGCCATGTTTATCAATCG
>DALYYK010000222.1:4640-5114 GCA_031983305.1 Candidatus Fimivivens sp.
CGAACGCGATCGGCTCTTTGACGTGCTTGATACACTGCGGCACGAGTCCTTTGCGTTGCAAAACCAACTCTTTAAAGTGCCTCAGCCTGAGCGTACCCGCTTAAAACGGTTGTTGGATGAGAATCGGGCAGCGCAAACCGAGCTGTACGACGCTCTGTCGACGCTGAGGAATGTTCTTTGAGCAAAAGGTACGGGGCAATCGCGTTGGCGCGTTCGCTTTACGGACTTGATTTAAATAGACGCCACTACTTTCACTTTGCATTTGATATCAGTAGGCCGTCTGTACAACAACGTAAAAGGGTGCGCGTTTGTTTTCGCATTTAATTTGAAAATTTGTCGTCACTTTATTGCTTTGTACCTGACAGTGGCGCGCCACCCATATAACAAACTAAAAGTGCAAGCGCCCGCTTCGCGGGTTCAAGTGGAGAAGTCACCTTTAGTTCGTTTGTCTCTTTGCACCTGACCGTGGTACGC
>DALYYK010000223.1:0-5111 GCA_031983305.1 Candidatus Fimivivens sp.
AGTTAGCTGGTGGTTTTTATGCTGTGTCCCGGGGCGCTATTTATCATAATACTCAATAAGGCCCTGTGTGCCGTTGTCGCCCTTGCCCTCGTCCTCGAGCGCTTTGTACATCTGACGCACCTGCCGCAGCACCTCCAGCGACAGTCCGGCGGCTTCGGACTCCTGCTGCGCGATGGTCATATCTTTGATAAAATGTTTGATATAAAAGCCGGGTGCAAAGTCACCCGAAACCATCTTGGGCGCGACCTTTTGCAGTTGAGAACTCGCCGCCGAACCGCAGCCAATCGCCGCCAGCGCGGCGTTTAGATCCAGCCCTGCGGCGCGGGCGTAGGCCACCGCCTCACACACGCCCGACACGGTGCCCGCAATGGCAATCTGGTTGGCCATTTTGACGTGCTGGCCGCTTCCGGCGGGACCCTGATAGAAGATATTCGTTCCCATCGCTTCAAACAGCGGCAGGCAGGCGTCGAAGGCCGGTCGGTCGCCGCCGACCATAATCGAGAGCGTGCCCTCTCTGGCGCCGCCGTCACCGCCCGAGACGGGCGCGTCGAGCGCTAAAAGGCCGCAGGCGTCGGCCTCTTCATAGATGCGCTTTGAGAGGCGGGGGCTGGTTGTGGTCATGTCGATGAGATAGGTGCCCGGCTTCGCGTTGGCAAGAATGCCTGCCTCACCGAAATAGACCTCCTCAACGTCCTTGGGGTAGCCGACGATGGTGATGACCGCGTCGCGACCGGCGGCGCACTCGGCCACGCTACCGCACCAGGTAAGCCCCTCGGCGATGAGCGCCTCGGCCTTTTCTTTGGTGCGGCTATAGATCGACACATCAAAGCCGCGTTTGCTCAAATTGCGCGCCATCGATGTACCCATGACGCCTATGCCGATAAATCCGATGTTTTTCATGTGTGTTTCCTCCTAAAATGTCAGATGAAATGACAGTGTCACTCTAAAAATTCTTTCTCGATATTGTCCTTCATGCGGATGATCAGTGACAGCGCTTGGGCGCGTTCCTCGGGCGAAAAGCCCTCAAACAGCAGCTCGTGCAGCCGGTCGACAATCGCAAACAGCGCCTCCTCCCGCGCGAGGGCGGTGGGGGTTGGAAAAACATGGTTGACGCGGCGGTCGTGCTCATCCGGCGCGCGGTAGGCCAGACCGCATTCCTCAAGCTGTGCGACGCTGCGCGCCGTGGTGCCCTTGTCCATGCCCAGCGCGCAGGAGAGCTGCTCTTGCGTGATGCCGGGAGCGCGATAAAGATGCAGCAAAAACGGCAGCTGCCCGGCGTCGAGCTGGGAGGCCTGTAGCTCGCGTACAAAATAGCGGCGGGTATAGCGGTAGATCATCGAGATAAATTTGTTGGCCGGTATGGCGCGGTTCATGCCAGACCCTCCGTTCTCAGTTGGTTGGCCAGCTTCTCATTTAGGTCGCGCAGGAATCTGCGGCTTAAATAAATGGCCAGAATAAAGCAGAAAACATCCGCCACCGGCTGCACGAGCTGCACCCCCAACAGACCGAACAGCGGGGGCAGAATCAGCGTGCCCGGCAAAAAGAAGATGCCTTGGCGCGCGCTGGCCATTAGGGTGGCGGGGCCGCTTTGCCCGGTACATTGCAGATACATGTTGCACATGGTAAAAAAGCTTTGCGTGGGCAGCATCATGCATTGTAGCCGCAGCGCCATGGTTCCGATGGTGATGACCTCAAGATCGTCACGCCGAAAGGCGGCGATGGCCTGCGGGGCGAGCACGAACATAACCGCGCCAGCGCTGACAAGAATGAACAGCGAGACTTTGACGCAGAACCAGAACGATTCCTTGACGCGGTCAAACCGCTTTGCGCCGTAGTTAAAGCCGCACACCGGCTGAAAGCCCTGCCCAAAGCCGATCATGGCCGAGATGACGAACATCATCAGGCGGGTTACGATGCTGATGGCCGCGATGGCCGGGTCGCCAAACGGCATGCAGGCTCGGATCATGAACACCATGGCGGTGCTCGCAAGGCCCTGGCGGAGCAGCGACGGCGTACCCCCGCTGACAATTTCCCCAAACAACTTAAACGACAGCCGGACGTTGCGCAGTTTAAGCGGCAGTGCGCCGCGGCCACCGAGATTAAAATAGAGCAGAATGACAAAGCTGACAAACTGGCTGATGATGGTGGCTAGCGCGGCGCCACTGATGCCCATGCCCATGCCGAAAATCATCAGCGGGTCTAAGAACATGTTGAGAATGCCGCCCGACATGATGCCGATCATACTATAAAAGGCGCTGCCCTGTCCGCGCAGCGAGGTGTTAAGCACAAAGTTTGCCGCCATATAGGGCGAGCCGATGAGAATGTAGCGCGCGTAGTCGCGGGCGTAGGGCGCGATGCTTTCGGTTGCCCCCAGCAGCCGGACGAGATCGTCAATGAACACCAGCCCCACAACCGCGAGCAGCGCGCCGAAAACCAACGCCGTCACAAACGCCGTCGCGGTCGATTCCGACGCCTCTTGCCGGCGCTTTTCTCCGAGCAGGCGCGACACCTGAACCGACGAGCCGATGCCAAACGTGAAGCCCACGGCCTGAATAATAGCCATGAGCGAGAAGGTAACCCCGACCGCCGCTGACGCACTCGTGCCGATCTGGCTGACAAAATAGGTGTCGGCCATGTTGTAGATGGCGGTGATGAGCATGGAGCAGATGGTCGGTATCGCCAGCCGCCCGATCAGCAGCGGGATGGGTGTTTGGGTCATGGTGAGATATTTTTGATCCTGTTGTTCTTGGAACGATGCATCGATATCCATAAAAATGACGTGTCCTTTCCTACGAGAAGTATCTTTAAAAGCATAGCACCCAAATAAAATGTTGTCAATGCAACTATTGCGTCATCGGCCCGAAACGATGTCGAAAATATAGGAGCGGCTTTGGTTAAAAAAGCGTGCGGTGGCATAGGGCAAGGCAACTTTAATGTAGTGGCTTATCCATACGTAAAAATAGTTTTTGCCAAAATGGGCTTCGGCAGTCCTTTTTGTCCAAATGCGCAAAAATCAGGCGCTTTTAAACCGCGTATTGCGTGTCAATTCGATAAAAATAAGCGAGTTGAGCGACGACGTAAAAACGTTTTTCGTAAAATTGTAAAGCGGTTTTTTGGTTAAATTTACGAATTTTAGCACCCGATCGCATGCGGCATAAATAGACGAAAAGGCGCTGTTTTATGCGGTTTTAGGAATGTATCCAGCCCCGGCGACGCTGCGTCGAAGTTAAAAGAAAATAATCTGGCGCGGCGCGGCGGGTCTGCAATTCGTTGCGGCGGCGACCGGTCTGTGCTATAATTACCCATGAAAATAGTCGTTGCCAAACGGTAACGATAAGGAGGAATATCAATTGCAGTATTCGCACGAAGTTGAACAGATGCAGCAGGTGCGCTGCCTGCACTGTCATGGCCCCGCGCCGATTCCCGAAGAAGGCCGCTGGGTTAGAGCTAAAGAGATAACCGATATTTCGGGCCTCTCGCACGGCGTGGGCTGGTGTGCACCCCAGCAGGGCACCTGTAAGCTGACGCTCAATGTCAAGGACGGCATTATTGAAGAAGCGCTGGTCGAAACGATCGGCTGCTCCGGCATGACCCATTCCGCGGCGATGGCGGGCGAGATTCTGCCCGGCAAAACCATTCTCGAGGCGCTCAACACCGACCTGGTCTGCGACGCCATCAACGTGGCGATGCGCGAGATATTCAAGCAGCTTGTTTACGGCCGCACCCAAACAGCATTCTCCGAGGGCGGACTGCCGATCGGCGCGTCGCTCGAGGATCTCGGCAAGGGGCTGCGCAGCCAGACCGCGACCATTTTTTCAACCGGCGCTAAGGGCGTGCGTTATCTCGAAATGGTTGAGGGGTACATACTTGAAATGGCGCTTGATGAAAATCGTGAGGTTATCGGCTATAAGTTTGTCCGGGTGGGCAAAATGCTGGAGGACATCCGCCACGGTGTGGACGCAAAGATGGCCTATGAAAAGAACATAGGCACCTACGGTCGGTATGAAGGCGCGGCCTCCTACATCGATCCTAGAGAACTCTAAGGGGGTGCTGCAACATGGTTAAATTTGAGGGAATGGATCGCCGGATGGGCAAAATCAACGCATGCCTGGCTGAAAACGGCTTTGAAAGCCTTGAGGAAGCCAACGCGCTGTGCTTCGAAAACGGCATCAATGTCGATTTTATTGTCAAGGGCGTGCAGCCCATTGCGTTTGAGAACGCGGTGTGGGCCTACACGCTCGGCGTGGCGATCGCGCTGAAAAAGGGCGCTGCAAGTGCTGTCGAAGCCGCCGGCTTGATCGGAAACGGCCTACAGGCCTTCACGGTGCCCGGGTCGGTCGCCGAGGAGCGCGGCGTCGGACAGGGCCACGGCGATTTAGGCGCGATGCTGCTGCGCGAAGAGACCAAGTGCTTCTGCTTTTTGGCGGGGCACGAGTCGTTTGCAGCAGCCGAAGGTGCCATTGGCATCGCCAAAACGGCCAACAAGGCGCGCCAGACGCCGCTGAAGGTTATTCTCAACGGCCTTGGCAAGGACTCGGCTTATATTATTGCGCGTATTAATGGCTTTACCTATGTGCAGACCGAGTATGATTTTTCCAAGAACGAGGTCTCGATCGTCTCGGAGCGCGCTTTCTCGCAGGGCGAGCGCGCGGCGGTGCGCTGCTACGGCGCCAACGAGGTGCTTGAGGGCGTCGCGATTATGAAGCTTGAGCATGTCGACGTTTCGATTACCGGCAACTCGACCAACCCGACTCGTTTTCAACATCTGGTTGCCGGCACTTATAAGAAATGGGCGCTCTCAAACAACGTGCGCTATTTCTCGGTGGCCTCAGGCGGCGGCACCGGCAGAACATTGCACCCCGACAACGTCGCGGCGGGCCCGGCCTCTTACGGGCTGACCGACTCGATGGGTCGCATGCATGGTGACGCGCAGTTCGCGGGCTCTTCCTCGGTGCCTGCGCACGTTGAGATGATGGGCTTAATCGGTATGGGTAACAACCCGATGGTGGGCGCGACCGTCGCTTGCGCCGTCGCGGTGAGCGAGGCGCTGAAGAAAAAAAACTGAGTCGCTTTTGCATAAGGTTTTTGAATTTATAACAACATTAAAAATC
>DALYYK010000224.1:0-548 GCA_031983305.1 Candidatus Fimivivens sp.
TGTAAATATACCGCAGGCGGGATAGATCCTCCCGCTCGACCGAGCAGCCGATAAAGGCCCCCGCCGCCATCTGCGCGGCCTGCTTGGCCGCATAGGGCATCGCGCTATAGCCGGTGAGGATGGTTAGGCAGGAAACGCCGATGATGGCGCCTACCATCATACCGCCCGGAACCTTTAGCTTTAACAAAATAAATCCAGCGACGGCTCCCACAGCCAGTGTTGTGAAAAGTGGAAGCATCCGTTCACCTCCTGATGCAAAATTGCGGGAAGCAGGCCCCAAGGCCCGCTTCCCGTATCAGGGACGACTGCTACACCAGCGTCCCATGTCTTCTATAATAGTGGATCAGACCGCCTTCGTCAATAATACTGGCGATCAGTGCCGGAAAAGGGGGGAATGTGTGCGCCGACCCGTCGGCGGTGCGAAGAACACCCGCCTCGGTATCCACCTCTATAAGATCCCCTTCTTTTGCCTCAGGGTTGCAGGCAATGGGCAGCAGTCCCTGATTGACGCAGGCCCGATAAAAGCCCCGAGCAAAGGATTTGGCCAC
>DALYYK010000224.1:558-5106 GCA_031983305.1 Candidatus Fimivivens sp.
GATACAACGCACACCCGCCTCGAGCAAAAGCAACATAACATATTCTCGGGAGGAGCCGCAGCCAAAATTTTCGCCCGCCACCAAAATATCCCCCGGGCCCAGCATGGCCCCGAGCTCGGGGCGGACGGCGTGAAAGAGATAGGGCTTGAGCTGGGGTATGCTTAGTCCCTGACGAATGAACTCCTTGCTGATGATGTGATCTCCGCTGATGTTGTCACCCAGCAATAGGGCGCGGCCTTGAATCAGCAATGCCCCTCACCTCCTGCTGTGATGTATCCCGCAAGGGCCGTGTGAGCGGCCACCACCGGCGAGGCAATGTAGACCCGCGCCTCCCGGCTGCCCATCCGACCCGGCATATTGCGGTTCGTGGTCGCAAGGCAGACGTCCCCGTCGCCCAGCAGTCCCCCATGAAGCCCCGTGCAGGGGCCGCAGCCGGGGGGCAGTACCATGACGCCCGATTCCAGCAGAATGCGGTAGATACCCTGACGCTCCATCTCCAGCACAATTTCTCTCGAGCCGGGGGCCGCCACAAAGCGCACGCCCGGGTGGATTTGTCTGCCTTCAAGAATGGCCGCCACCTGCGCGAAGTCCTCGAGCCTGCCGTTGGTGCAGCCACCCACCACCACCTGATTGACGGCGGTACGCTCCAGGCTGTCGACGCAGACCACATGGTCGATATCGGGCGGCAGCGCCACCAAGGGCCGGATGGACGAGGCGTCGATGGTAATCTCCCGGGCATAGCGCGCCGAAGCGTCGGAAACGGCGGGGGTGTAGTCGGATATCCCCCTGTGCGCCAGCCATTGCCTCAGAATGTCGTCATACGGCATAATGGCGCCCTTTGCCCCGGCTTCGATGCCCATATTGCAGATGGCGGTTCTGCCGTCGATGGAAAGATAGCCCAAAGCCTCCCCGTCAAACTCCAGGCACTGGTAAATTGCGCCGGATTGGGTCAGCGCCCGCACCATGGCAAGGGCTAAGTCCTTGCCGGTGACATTGGCGGCGGGCCTTCCGGCAAAGGTGACGCGGATGCTTTCGGGTATGCGCAGCCAGCACCGGTCCCCCGCCAGAATCACCGCTTCTTCCGCCACGCTCACCCCGGCGCTGAAAGCGTTGAGCACGCCGTAGTGGCAGCAATGGGAATCGGTGCCCAGCACGATGGCGCCGGGCTTTACCCGGCCCGATTCCACCATCCGCTGGTGGCAGATACCCTGCCCCTCCTCCACCAGCTCAAGGCCGTGGCGGCGGGCAAAGTTCCGCATTTTGTTGTGGTTGTTGGCCGCCGACGCCGAAGCGGCGGGCGAGATGTGATCCAGCGTCATCATGTGGCGCTTGGGGGAGCGTACTGCGGCGTACACCCCTAACTGTTCAAAAGCATCGGTAAGAGGCGGGCCGTTGACATCTTGAATGACGCTGGCGTCGATCTCGACAATTACCAGCTCACCCGCCCGAGCCTCTCGCCCCAGCTTTGCGCTGAATATGTTTTCTACGGCTGTTCCCATATTCGTCTCCTGTTTATGTGATAGCAACAGCTGGCCTTGTGAGTTGAATGGCCTCGCTGTTTTAGAGGGCCAGATCGCAGGCGACCTGAGCGGCTTGCTGGATGGCATCCAACGCAAGGCCGCTGCCGCTGGCGTCGCCAATGACCACAACCTGCGCGCCGGGCAGCGCCTTGGCCGCTTCGAGCAGGGGGTTCGCAGGGGCTCGCCCAGCGGACACCACCAGCGCATCAAACCCGGTCAGGACTTCCTCTCCCTCGGGTCCGGACACTGTCACCTCCGGCAGGGCGATGCGCTCGACCCTGCGCTGTAGCTTGTAGTCGATGGGCAGCTTGGCCATACGCTGGAGCATCATGTTGCGGCGGCTGGAGTTGAGGTTGGCGGCCAGCTCGGAAATCACGTCGATGATGGTGACCTCCTTGCCCTGCTCTGCTAAGTAATCGGCCACCTCGCAGCCGATGAGGCCGCCGCCAAGAACCGCCACCTTCTGGCCGGGCACCGCCTCGCCCCTCAGAACGTCGTCACAGCGGAAGATGCCTTCGCCCTTAATGCCCGGAATGGGGGGGATCACCGAGGTGCTGCCGGTGGCGAGGACGACGATGTCGGGCTTAAGCTCGGCCAGCAGCGCCGGCGTCATCTCAGTATTCAGGTGAATCGGCACCCCCAGTTGCTTCAGGCTTTCTAAGCGGTACTGGATAATACTATTCATGTTGGATTTGCGGGGCGCCTTTGCGGCTAGGCTGATCAGCCCTCCCGGGGCGAAAGATTTTTCATAAATCTCCGGGACAATGCCGCGTCGGGCAAGATCCAGCGCCATTTCCAGACCGGCGGGACCCGCGCCCACAATCACGACTTTTTTGGCTTTGCCCGCTTCGGAGGCGGGGGTGAGCACCCGCACCGTCTCCAATCCGAGGAACGGGTTTTGCATGCAGATGATCTTTTTGCGGGCAGCGTTGTCCTTGCAGCCCTGATTGCACCCAACGCAGCGGCATACCGGCTCAGGGTTTAGCCCCAAATATTTATTGACCAGCTCGGGGTCGGCCAGATGCCCCCGGGCGATCGAGACCATGTCGGCCTTGCCGCTTTCCACAATCTCCACAGCCTGATCGATATCCACAATACGGTTGACGGCGATGACCGGGATCTTCACCGCCTTGCGTATGGCCGCGGCATTGTCCACGTTAAAGCAGTCGTCAACATCCATCGGGGCTGCGATGTATCCGCCCGACGCAGGCATTCCGATCGAAACATGGATGGCGTCGACCCCGGCCTTTTCGAGCCATTGGGCGATCTCGGCGCCCTCCTCGATGGTGCGTCCGCCTTCCACCGCCTCGGTGCCGGAAATGCGGAATACCACCGGGAAGCCGTCTCCGCAGGCGGCCTTGATGGCCTGCACAATGCGCATGGGGAACCGGCAGCGGTTTTCCACACTGCCGCCATATTCGTCGGTGCGGTGGTTGTGCATAGCCGAGAGAAAGAGGGCGATTTCGTGGGCGTGGGCGCCGTGGATATCCACGCCGTCTACGCCGGCCTTTTGGCAGCGGGCGGCGCCGGCCGCGTAGCTGGTTACCAGCGCGTCAATATCCGCCTCGCTAAAATCCTCGGGCGCCTCCACCTTCTGGCCCCGTCCGGCCTGATGCTTGGCGGGATGAAGCTGACAGAACAGCTTCGCGCCGTATTGGTGCGCCGTGTCGGCCAGCAGCTTCCAGTCGGGGATGTAGGCGTCATCTGAAAGGGCGGGGCGGCCGGCACTGACCTTACCGTGGGGGCTGCCGGGAATGATCAACATTCCCACGCCGCCAGCGGCTCTGCGACGCACATACTCGAGCATGCAATCGTTAACGTGACCGTCGGAATCACAAAAGTGCACGCACATTGACGGCATCACCACGCGATTTTTCAGCTCTACATTCCCCAGCATGATGGGGGAAAAAAGTTTCTGCATCGTGTCACACTCTCCTTTTGTGTTAAATTGTTAATTATGCTGCGGTGGCGTTTTCCTTTTTCTTCTGTCGAAAAATCTTATACAGCGACCATGCCAGCATCGCGACCGAAAACACCAGCATGGCGGCGCTGATGGGTCGGGTGATAAAGGTGGTCCAGTCCCCTTGAGAAAGGGCCAGCGCGCGGCGCATCGAGCGCTCGACAATGCTGCCCAGAACCATCCCCAAAACCATGGGGGTGGTAGGAATCTTACATCGACGCATCAGAAAGCCCACAAAGCCAAGAACTAAAACCAGGTAAACATCAAAGATATCCCGCTCCACCGCATAAGAACCGGTGAGGACGATAGCGATGATGGCCACGTTAAGAATGGTCTGGGGCAGCTTGATAACGTGGACGAAAAGGCGGGTGTAAAGCAAACCAAAGAGGAACATGCACGCGGTAGCGATAGGCAGCGCCACAAAAATGCCGTAGGGGATTTCCGGATTGCTGATGAACAGGTTAGGACCCGGCCGAATACCATGGATAATCAATGCGCCCAGCATAACGGCAGTTGAACCGGACCCCGGGATACCCAGTCCCAGCAGCGGGATGAGGGCGCCGCCGGTGCAGCCGTTGTTGGCGGATTCCGAGGCGGCTACGCCCTCCAGGCGCCCGGTACCGAATTCCTCGCTGTGCTTTGACATTTGCTTGGCCTGATTATAGGAAACGTAGCTGGCGACGGTTGCGCCCGCTCCCGGAAGAGCGCCGATGCCCGTGCCAAGCAGGCCGCCCATAATAGCGATCGGGAAAATCTGTTTAAACTCCGCCTTGGTGAGTCGACGCAGGCGGATGTCTTCTTGGATGTTGTCCATACGGAACGGCTTATAAAAGTCCTGCATCATCATCCCCATGGCAAAGATACCCATCATGACGGGGACAACGTCCAGACCTTGTCCAAGCTCCAGGCTGCCGAAAGCATAGCGCGGCATGCCCAAAAACTCATCCATGCCTACGGTGGAAAGCAGCAGGCCAAGAAGTCCCGCCAAAAACGCTTTGGGAATGTTGTCCTCGGCAAGGCCCGCGATCATGGTCAGGCCCATGACGCCAAGGGCGCAGTATTCGGCAG
>DALYYK010000225.1:0-5101 GCA_031983305.1 Candidatus Fimivivens sp.
TCATCATCTGCATATGCCCCGCCGATACAAAGACGCGCTTGAGGCCGTCTCTGCTCTCGGGGACGGGATACAGCGTGGTGATCGACCGGGACTGCACGATGAAAAACCGCCCATCCGCCCAGCACCACTCGATGTCCTGAGGCGCGCCAAAGGCCGCTTCAATCCGTTTGCCGATGGCGGCAAGTTCCCGCAATTGACTGTCTGTGAGCGGGGCCGTGGCGCTGCTGTCGGCTGTAATCTTCCCGTTGCGCAGCCGCCAGGTAAAGGGCGTTTTACGTCCCGACACCAGTTCCTCGCCCAACCCCTCCACCGCTTCAATAACGCAGGTAAGCCGGTCGGAGGTCATGGGGTCGGCGGTAAACAGCACGCCGGAAACCTCTGCGGGAACCATCTGCTGCACCACCACGGCGATGGCTACATCCTCGTGCGGGTAACCGTTTTTCATGCGGTACGCAACCGCCCGGTCGTTATACAGCGAGGCAAAGCAATCCATCACCGCGCGGGGAACGTCGGCGGCCCGCACGTTGAGATAGCTGTCCTGCTGCCCCGCAAAGGAGGCGTCGGGCAGATCTTCCGCCGTAGCCGAGGAGCGCACGGCAAAGAGGATGTTCGGGGGATAGGCTGCCAGAGCCGCCTCAATCGCCTGCAAAAATTCTGCCGGGATGGGGGTATTCCGGATCGCCTGTCGGATTTCGGCGCCCGCCCGGACAAGCTCCGCCGGAGAGGAGGCTGTCTGCAACGCTTTTCCGCAGGACGCCACCACACCGGCGCAAAGCGCCCGGAAGGCATCGGTGGTGACGACAAAGCCACCGGGCACTTGGATACCATCCACGGCACCCAGCCTGCTCAGGTTCGCCCCCTTACCGCCGGTCAGGGAGATATCTCCGGCAGCGCTTTGGGCCAGATTCAACAGCATGTTCATTGATATTCCTCCTTGTAAAACGCTTTGCGCATCAGATCGAGGTACTCATCCATTTCCGCGAAGATATCCTCCAGTACGAAGTTCTCCCGGTGCTCGGCCAGAAGCCCGTCGGTTGTCCACAAAATAATTTTGAGCACTTTTTCCAGATCTATGCCCGCCCGCAATTTGGATACGTCCAATCCCGGCAGAAAAGTTTCCTTCCAAGGCGGAAAGCGCTCAACCTTGACTTTAGATATCTCCTCCCGCAGTTGTTCGTCTGTTTCGCCGCGAACCGAGAGGAGAAAGTCCAACACATAGGGGTATTCGCTTACCACAGACAGCTTGATCTGCTCTGATTCACGGATGCGCTCAAACAGATCGGCCTGCCCAAAGGTCTTTATCACACGGTCATATACAAGGCCATAGGCAAATTCGTAGAGGTAGAGGTACAATTTTTTCTTGTTGCTGAAATAGTGGAAAATCAACCCTTTGGAGATATCCGCCGCCGCAACAATTTCGTCCATGGTCGCTTTTTTATAGCCGTTTTTGGCGAATTGCGCCATAGCCGCGCGAATAATCCGCTGCTTTTTGTCCTCGGGAATATGAATCTCCCGCATCATGATCATCACCCCATTGACTATTTTGGTCAATTCCCATTGTAGCGATGTTGACTAATTTAGTCAACAGGAAAATGCATTCTCCTTTTTCCCATTAAAGATTGGAGCTAATAAAATCGCTTAAAATTGAGGATTATATTCAAAATTGCGCTACAAAAGGCTTTTGTCAAAGCCTTTTGTAGCGCAACCGATCTGGCGGCACAGCCCTTCTATTTAGAAGACAAATGCCGCGCAGAATAAAAACAGAGTCTAAATGGCGTTCTTTTGAAGCGTCAAATCGCTGTAATCATACACCGCTTTTCTGAGCGCGTACAGGTTTCGCTCCGGCAGCAGCTGCTCGGCCACACAGCCGGGACCCAGAATGAGGCCACGGCCATTCACTTGTGCTATCGCCTCTTGAACATGCAACCGAATTTCCTCCACACTGCCGCAGGCGAGCAGGCTTTCTCTGAGCTTGACGCCGTTCTCGTCAAAATACGGAATTTCGCGTATACCGCCCAGCAGACATTTGCCGGTTATCTGGCGGGCCTGCGCGAGCGAGGGGCTGCTCCAGCGGTCGTGCCAGTTGATACAGTTGAGCGGATAATCCGCAATCAGTTCAAACATGCCGTGGTCGCCGTGGAGATGCGCGATATTGAAATAGGTTTCGTCCTGAAAGGCCGCGATGACTTTCAGGTCGTAAAACCGGCCAAACTCCTCATATTCCTGCTGGGAGAGAAAGTCGTGGTTGGCGCATTGGGTGGCAAAGAAAAAACCGTCTATCCCCGCGTCGATATTCGCGCGGACAAAATTGATCGTTGTTTGAGTAATCGCCTCGAGCGCTTGCTTGAACAGTGCGGGGTTCTCCTTCATGTCCAGCAAAATCCGGTCGCCGGCCAGCTTGCGAGCGGTGGTCAACGGACTGAAAATGGTCTGTACCACCGGCAGGCTGCCACGGGTCAGCCGGGTGGTGTACTGCGCGGCCTGCAATTGCTTGCCATAAGAGCCGTAGATGGCGGGCAGCGGCTCGAGCTGTCCCCACTCCTCCACGCGGTGGATACCGTAATCGTCGATGATCGGCGGACAATTGACCTGATTGAAAATTTTGACCCTGGCGCCGTAGTCCTGTACGCCGTAAAGCCCGAACGGCATCAGCTTGATAAAATCAAAATCATATTTTTGGGCAAAGGCGACCTGCGTCTCCGCAAGCGTTCTAGGGTCCTGATCCGCCGCCGAAAAATGCATCCACAGATTCACGGGGATTCGATCCACCGCCTCGCCGTGCAAAGCGGCCTTGATGCGCTCCACCTTGTTCATTTAATGACACCCTTTCTACCATTTTGTCAGCTTTTGTTCCAGCCTGCCAAAGGTCCAGCTCAAAGCGCCGCACAGCCCCCAATAGACCAGCGCGGCCGCGATATACGCCTCAAGATAGCCGTAATTTTGCGCGGAGGCCACCCGCGCCTGCGCAAGAATGTCGGTGACGCCGATGGTAAAGGCCAACGACAGGCCCTTAATAACGCCCAGATAGCTGTTGAGCACCACCGGCAGCGCCACCGTAAGCATCTGAGGCACGATAATTCTGCCCAAGGTCTGCGCGTCGCTTAAGCCGCACGCAAAGGCCGCGTCCCACTGCCCCGCGTCCACCGAGCTAAACGCGCCCCGGATATTCTCCGCCTGCCCCACCGATATGTAGACCGAGTAGGCCATCACAAGTATCGCCAGCGGATTTGGCGAGATGAAAAAATGCGCTTGCAGCAGCGGCGGCAGAAAATAATAGGCGATATACAGATGAATGATCAGCGGAATGCCACGCGTATAATCGATGAACACGCGCGCCAACTGCCGCAGCACCGCAATTTGGCGAATGCGGATAATTGCAATAAAAAAGCCTATCAGAACACCCAACACCAAAATCAGAAATGCGGTGCCGACGGTAAAGGGGACAACGCGCAAAATGTAACCGATGTCGTCGCGTATCAATGCGCCGCTGATCATGATACCACCCGCTTTCGGCCGGGCGACTTATAGTCAACCCGCTTTTCACCGGCCTGAAATAATTTGCTTAATACGAAGGTCACGCACCAGTAGATAACCCCCGCCGCCAGATAGATCTCGAGCTTTTTAACACCGTAATCGTTGACAATGACCATCTTTGCCCTGCCCATGATATCGACCAGACCGATGACAAACAGCACCGAGGTATCCTTGACCAGCTCGATCATCGCGTTTTCGATGTTTGGCCACGCCACAGGCAGCATCTGCGGCAGGATGACGCGGATAAACTTAGTCCATCCGGTCATCCCTATGCTGTCCTCCGCGTCGTGCTGGCCCTTATCGACCGCCAAATAAGCCGGGCGCAAAAATTCCGACATATGCGCCCCGTTATAGAGCACCAGCGCCAGCAAAACATAGACGGTTTTGCTCCAATCGTCAATATTCAGGCCAACCCCGCGCAGAAGCATCGGCAACGCATAATAGACGATAAAAATATGGATGATACAGGGCGTACTCCTGAAAAACGACACATAGAGGTTAGTCAACGGGTAGATGATCCGCCATTTTCTGATGCGGATGGAGGCCACCCCCATGGCAAGCGCAAGACCCAGACAGCCCGAAAGCACAATGATCAACAGGGTGTAGGGCACAGCGCCGCTGATGCGCTGAATGATTTTGAACACATAGCCGATGTCAAACGGCATGGGGCGTTCCTCCTTTTTGATGTATTACGGCGAATTATCCCTTAAAATATTGGATGGTGTCCTCGCCGTACCACTTGACCGAGAGTTGCGACAGCGTTCCGTTTTCACGCAGCGCCTTGAGCGCGCCCTCCACTTTTTGGGCAAGGTCGGCCTGATCCTTAGAAAGCGCGAAATAGGTGCCATTGATCGCAACCGGCGTCTCGACCGCTTTGACCTTCAGGCCCAGCTGCGCCTTAATCTCGTTAAAGCCCAGGTTATTGGGCAGAATCAGCGCGTCATACTGCCCGGCGTCCACCGAAGCGAAGCGGTCGGCCACCGACACGCCCTCGGCGGTGGTAATCGTAATTTGCGCGTTCGGGTGCTCGGCGTTGTAGCCGGTCAGCAGATTGTAAATGCCGCCGTTCGGGGTCGAAGGCACCAGATTTTTCCCCACAAGGTCGTCGATGCTCTTGATACTGTTGTCATCCTCGTGCACGTAGATGTTGATCAGGCTGACGCCGTTGATCGCGTCGGGTAACAGATATTTCTCCTCGCGTTCCTTTGTCTTATAAAGGCCGCCGCCGATCAGCGCATATTTGCCGGTATCAAGGCCGATGGCCGTCGCATCGCTCTCGACAAACTCCAGATTGAAATCGTAATCGGGGATCAACGCGTCCACCGCCTGAAGGACGTCGACCTCATAGCCGACCTTGTTGGCCTGCTCATCCTCAAAGCTCAGCGGCTTTGAGCCGGATTCGAGCGCGACATTGACCTTTTTGACCTCGGCTCCGCTGGAGGAAACGGACGCCGCGCCCGAAGAAGCGCCCGAGCTGCCGCAGCCGGACAAAGCAACCGAAATAAGACCAAAAGCAAGAACCGATGCAAAAAATTTGTTTTTCATAAAAATCACTCTTTCTTAAATT
>DALYYK010000226.1:0-4493 GCA_031983305.1 Candidatus Fimivivens sp.
GACTGAAATCCTTTCTTTATCAGCAATATGCCTTATTTGGGTTATTATGTATAATTAACTATACTATACTATCATACTACGTAATCTTAATCAATAGTGTATTTTAATAACTATAGGATGATCGTTTTCCTGTACATTAATAATTTGATTACAATGTCGAAGAAAACCCTATCGCGACCCTTTGTCGCCACAAAGCAGTCGCGCAAAAAAATAACTGTTAGGAGCTATAACTATGGAATTGAATTTGAAGGGTAAAACAGTCGTTATCACCGGCGGCGGCACCGGAATCGGCAAACGAGCCGCTTTAGAATTTTTGCGTGAGGGATGCCATGTCGCCATTTGCGGCCGCCGCCAAAGTAAGTTGGATGAAGTGGCGGCGGAATATCAAGCGATGGGCTTTGAGCTGATGACACGCAGCGTCGACGTGACCGACTATCAGGCGATGTCTGATTTTGCCGACGATGTTGCTGAAAAATATGGACAAATAGATGTTTGGGTTAACAACGCGGGCTCCAACCAGATCAAAAGTCTCATGGATTACGAGGTCGAGGAGTTCCGCAAAATGACCGATAACATTCTCGTATCGGTATTTTCGTGCAGCAAAATTGCCGCCACCCATATGCGCAGAACCGGGGGCGGGGTTATTTTGAACGCTTCTTCCTTCTCTGCGGTTGTTCCCAATGCCGGGCGCGCCCCTTATAGCGCCTGCAAGGCGGCCGTCTCATCGTTGACGCGTACCTTCGCCGCCGAGCTGGCCAAAGATCATATCCGCGTGGTCGCCTATGTGCCGGGTATGACGGCGACTGAAATATCGGCTGAGAATATCCGCCTCAACGGCGAGCGGCTGATGCAGGATATTCCGATGCGGCGCTTCGGCACCCCCGAGGATAACGCCAAGCTCATCGCGTTTCTGGCGTCGGATTGCGCGGGATATATCAACGGCACCCAAATTGAAGTGGCGGGCGCGAAGCTCTGCGTCCAAAACCCGCAATATTCCTACCAATAAAAGACCCGCGTCTTAGGCGGATAAAATTTAACATCCGGAAAGGATATTTGACATGAAGGATAGATTGCACTACAGCGACTACCGCAGCGGCGAGATTACGAACGGGCTGGAACGCTCAGGACAGCGCGCGCTGCTTTACAGCTTAGGATTAGAGGAGGACGACCTGCGAAAGCCGCTGATTGCGGTCGTGGGTTCCTTTACCGAGATCGTGCCCGGCCATATTCACATCCGCGAGCTTGCCGAGTTTGTCAAGCAGGGCGTGCTTGAGGCGGGTGGGTTACCACGGGAATTTGACACCATCGCGATCTGCGATGGCATGTGTCAGGGGCACGACGGCATGCGGTTCCCGCTGCCCAGCCGCGAGATTATTGCTGACTCGACCGAAATGATGATTGAAAGTCACCATTTTGACGCGATGGTCATGCTGCCCGGTTGTGATAAGATCGTACCCGGCATGCTCATGGCTGCCGCGCGCCTCGATATTCCGGCTATCGTCGTCCCGGGAGGGCCGATGCTCCCCGGAAAATTCCAAGGAAATGAAATTGCGCTCTGTGACCATCGGGAATATGTCGGACGCGTTCAGACCGGCAAAATGACGCTTGACGAGCTGTTGGATCTTGAGAAAAAGGTGCTGCCGACCTATGGCACCTGCGCCATGCTCGGCACTGCCAACTCGATGGGATGTCTCTCCGAGATTTTGGGCATGAGCCTGCCGGGCTGCGGCACGGCGCCGGCCGTTACCTCCGCCAAGCGCCGGTTTGCCAAGCAGTCGGGCCGCCGTGTCGTCGAGATGCTCAAAGAGGGGCTGACGGCGCGTAAGATTCTGACCCGCGCCGGGCTTTTAAACGGCATTACGGCGACGATGGCGATGGGGTCCTCCACCAACGTCGTCTTACATATCATGGCCATCGCTAAGGAAGCAAACGTCGATATCGACCTGCGCGATTTTGACGTGATCAGCCGTACAACGCCCTTTTTATGCAACCTGAAGCCTTCGGGAAAGTATACGATGACCGCGCTGGATGAAGCGGGCGGCGTGCAGGCCGTGCTCAAGGCGATTGCCGACAAGCTGGATGGCGCCCACCTGACCGTTACCGGCAAAACGATCCTTGAAAACCTTGAATCGACGCCGTTGGTCGAAAACGATGTTATTTACCCGATCGACGCGCCTAAAAACAAAGAGGGCGGCATCGCGATTCTTTACGGCAATCTGGCGCCTGACGGCGCGGTGGTCAAGCAGTCGGGCGTCAAGCCCTCGATGCATCATTTTACCGGTACAGCCCGTGTCTTTGACTCGATGGAGCATTGCTGCGAGGCGATTTCAGGCGGGCAGATTGGCGCGGGCTCGGTCATTGTCATCCGCTACGAGGGGCCCAAGGGCGGCCCGGGCATGCGCGAGATGTTTATGTGCACCGCGCTGCTGGTCGGGCGCGGTATGGACGAAAGCTGCGCGCTGATCACCGACGGGCGTTTTTCAGGCTCGACCAGAGGACCGTGCATCGGGCATATCTCACCCGAAGCCGCCGCAGGCGGACCGATCGGCCTGGTCGAGGATGGTGACAGCATCACGATCGACATTCCCACGCGTTCCATCACGCTGCATGTTGACGATCAGACGCTTGCGCGCCGCAGGGCGGTGTGGCAGCCTTTGAAAAAACCGATGACCACCGCGCTGGCCAAATATGCCGCGCTGGTTTCCTCGGCGGATAAGGGCGCGGTTATTGAGATTCCGTGATTATCCGCAGGCGCGGTTACGATACAGTTGCGAAAGAGAGGAAAATAGATCATGAAAATAGCAGTGATGGGCACCGGCGCGATGGCCTGCCTTTTTGGCGGCAGAATGGCGCAATACGGCCACGAAACCTGGCTGGTCAGCGGCTGGAAAGAAAACGTGGCGGCCATTTCGGAAAAGGGCATCGTCATCCAGAAGAAGGATCAGGAGGATGTGCTGGTAAGGCCACATGCGACCTTAAACGTCACCAACGTCATTGCCGATGGCGTTTATCCCGATCTGGTCCTGATCTCCTGTAAGGGCATGCAAACCGATGCAACCGTCAAACGGGCACTGCCGATTATCGGCGAAAGCACCAGTGTGCTGACCCTGCAAAATGGCATGGGCAACGCCGACGTCATCGCCAAATACGTGCCCGCGCATCAGGTGTTTTACGGCAGCGCCAGCATTGCGTCTGACTTTTTGGGGCTGGGTATTATTAAGGACACCACCAACCATAATCGCTCACCGCTGGCTTCGATGATGCCTTATACCAAAACCGACAGCCCGCAGCTTGCAGAGATCGGCGCGCTGTTTGCATCCTTTGGGTACGCGACGCTGGCCGCCCCGAACACCGAAAAAAATATTTGGACCAAGTTTTGCGTCAACTGTTGCGGTAATGCGCTGGCCGGCGTTACCCGTCTTTCTAACGACGTTTATTCCAATGACCGCAACGGTTTTATCATGCTCAACCACCTGTGTGCCGAGGCTGTGGCCGTAGCCAATGCCAAGGGCATCGACATTGACTACAATGAGATGCGCGCTTATATCCACGCCACCTATCACGCCCAGCATCACTTTGTATCAATGGCACAGGATATACATAATAAGATGCCGACTGAAATAGATACGATCAACGGGTATCTGGTGCAAGAAGCGCGGAAGCTGGGCATTGCCGTCCCCTATAACGAGGTCATGGTGCATCTCGTCAAGCTGGTCTCGGCGCATTACGATCAGGTTTGGCTCTGAGCTGCGCGTCAGCGGGGCTTACATTCCGGGATCGTTTAAATGCCGCCGTGTGATCTGACAGTCTAAGATTTATAAAGAGGTGTTATTTAATGAAGCCATTGGAAGGAAAACGCGTTTTAATTTCCGAGCCGGTGCCGCAGGCATTTGAAACGGCCGACCGTCTCAAGGAACTGGGCTGCGAGGTCGAGTTCGGATCGGATATCTGCAACCGAGACGATAAACGCTCGGCGGAGGAAATGAAGCGCATCGTCAAGGAATATGACGGTTTTATCGGCATGTCACGTGAAAAGTTTCCGCGTGAGGTGCTGGAGCAGGCCGACCGTCTGGCCATTATTTCAAAGTACGGCATCGGTGTTGACCATATCGACCTCAAGGCCGCTGAAGAAAATGGCGTACTGGTCGCTGTGTCCCCGGTCAATCGCGTGCCGGTGGCGGAGCATGCCGTCACCCTGATGCTGACGCTCTGCAAATGCATCCGAAAAAATCAGCGCTACCTCAATGTTCCCAACTGGCGTATGCAGGAGATGGTCGGTACCGAGCTTTGCGGCAAAACGATCGGATTTGTGGGGCTGGGCGGCATCACGCGCGAGGTCATCGCGCGGCTGAGCGGGTGGCACTGTGCATTCATCGGCTATGACCCTTATGTTTCGGAAGAAAAAGCGGCGGCGGACCATGTTAAAAAGGTCGATTGGGACACGTTGTTTTCCACTGCAGATATTATCAGCCTGCATCTGCCGCTGACCGCCG
>DALYYK010000226.1:4503-5081 GCA_031983305.1 Candidatus Fimivivens sp.
GGTCGGTGGGCGAAACGGAATTTAACCTGATGAAAACGTCGGCGCTGTTCATTAACACGGCTCGCGGCAGGCTCGTCGATCAAAAGGCGCTGATTGAAGCTGTCAAAGCAGGGAAGATCGCGGGCTGCGGCCTCGATGTTGCCGAAAATGAGGAACCGATTCCCGTAGAAGACCCGATTATGGAAATTGCAGATTACGACAATGTGATTATAACGCCCCACATCGCGGGGTGGACGCGCGAGTGCCAGCAGCGTCTTGCCGACGTGACGACCGATAATATCATTCTGGCACTGCAAGGGAGCGTCCCTCAAAACCTCGTCAATCCTGACGCGGTCGAAGTCTGGCGACGCAAGACCGGTATTACAGCAGTTTGACTTGTCACACGAATTGATAACGCCATCTTGCTTGGATGCGGCTGAACTTAAAGGAAATCCCAGTATCCGATTTATGACAAGGTAACGCTGCCGACACACGCGGGGATAGCGCTGTGCATTTACAATCAGTAAATATTAAAATAGCAAGAAGCCGGCGCTGCTTAGGCGCTGGCTTCTTGCTATCTGACTATAGGTCAGGGGTTA
>DALYYK010000227.1:0-5065 GCA_031983305.1 Candidatus Fimivivens sp.
TGGCCTTTAAAATAAGAGACTTCATAGAGCTCGCCTTTTTTTCGTATGGAGGTACAGACAGCATGCGCCTCAATGCGGACATGTTCCGGGATAAGCGAGACGAGCCACATATCGAATTTGTGCCGGTCAAGGTTTATATAAAATCGCTGGTAATACCGCAAAAGCATTTGCTTTGAATCAATAGTCTTCACAGCAAAAATCTGCGGGTCAACAAGCACCGCTTTTGGCAAGGTCAGATTAAATTTTGAAAGTGCTTTTTGCGCATCCACTGCCAGAAGCCCGCCGCAGGGCTTCTGGAACGCGGTGCTGTCAACGGCGCTTTTTTTATCAATTGCAATGATTCGGAACCGTTTGTCGAGTAGTCGCGCAATTGTCGCTCCGGCAGGGCCAAGCCCAATGATCGCGATATCATACAAGCTAACACCTTCTCAATATTTCATTAGAATCAAAACAATCGCGCTTGATTCAGCGCATTTATGCGTTTTAGGTAGTAGTTTAAAAATTATAACACCCATCGCCGATAGGCGGACCGTTTAAAATAGCCATCTTGCGGCTATTTTACTATGGGCGTAAGCGGATGAGATAATTTGCACATCAAAAGAGCGCAAGCAGTCCTAAACGAGTGCGCATCTTTTTCTGGACAATAGTGTTGCAGCTATTATGCAATCGATATCAAAAAAAGGCACGCCTTTCCTTTACGGAAAGGCGTGCCTTTTGGTGGACGCACACGGGCTCGAACCGTGGACCTCTTGCGTGTGAAGCAAGCGCTCTGACCAGCTGAGCTATGCCTCCGAAAGCTTTATTAGTATAACATATTTAAAAAATGCTGGCAAGCCCCATAATAAAAAAAGTTACAATAATTTCAGTAAACTTTATAGCTTTTGTTGCGCGCAAGCGCATTTTCTGTTATCATAAATGTTTGTAGACTATTGTAGCCGACCACTATAAAATCGTACTAAAAGCATGGGGGATTACACCTTGTCAAAGTTAGAGCACGAAATTAAACGGCGCAGAACCTTTGCGATCATCTCGCACCCTGACGCCGGTAAAACCACCCTGACGGAAAAATTTCTGCTGTACGGCGGCGCTATTCAGCTGGCAGGCTCGATCAAGGGCAAAAAGGCCGCGCGGCACGCCGTTTCCGACTGGATGGAGATAGAGAAGCAGCGCGGTATTTCGGTCACCTCGTCGGTCATGCAGTTTGAATACGAGGGCTATTGCATCAATATTCTAGACACGCCGGGACATCAGGATTTCTCGGAGGACACCTACCGCACGCTGATGGCCGCCGACTCGGCGGTGATGGTCATCGACGCCTCGAAGGGCGTTGAGAACCAAACCCGAAAGCTCTTCAAGGTGTGCACCATGCGCCATATTCCGATCTTCACCTTCATCAACAAGATGGACCGCGACGCCCGCAGCCCCTACGAGCTGCTCGAGCAGATCGAGGAGGAGCTGGGCATCGAGACCTATCCGGTCAACTGGCCGATCGGCTCGGGGCGTGATTTTAAGGGCGTGTACGACCGCAACAAGCGCGAGATCATTGCGTTTACCGCCAACAGCGGCGGCGCCAGAGAGGTGGACGCCACCGAGTTGACGCTCGACGACGCGCATCTTGGTGACCTTCTCGGCGAGGAGCTGCACGGCATTCTACAGGAGGACGTTGAGCTGATCGAGGGCGCGGGGGTCGATTTTGACCAGCAGCGCGTTGACCGCGGTGAGTTGACGCCGGTCTTTTTCGGTTCGGCGCTGACGAATTTTGGCGTGGAGCCGTTTCTCGAGGATTTTCTGCGCATGACCATGCCGCCGCTGCCGCGCACGGCCGATGTTGGCGTGGTCGACCCGTTTGAGGATAGGTTCTCGGCCTTTGTCTTTAAGATTCAGGCCAATATGAACAAGGCGCATCGCGACCGCGTCGCGTTTATGCGCATCTGCTCGGGCCGCTTTGAAAAGGGGGCCGAGGTGCTGCACGTTCAGGCGGGGCGCAAGCTCAAGCTTTCGCAGCCCCAGCAGATGATGGCGCAGGAGCGCGAGATCGTCGAAGAGGCCTTTGCGGGCGACATCATCGGCGTATTCGACCCGGGCATCTTCTCAATCGGCGACTCGGTCTGCGATGTGTCCCGTCCCGTCACCTTTGAGGGTATCCCGACCTTCGCGCCCGAGCATTTCGCGGTTATCACCCAAAAGGACACGCTCAAGCGCAAGCAGTTTGTCAAAGGCATGAGCCAGATTGCGCAGGAAGGCGCGATCCAGATCTTTCAGGAGCCGGGCACCGGCATGGAGCGGGTCATCGTCGGCGTTGTCGGTGTGCTGCAATTTGAGGTGCTCGAGCATCGCCTGTTGCACGAATACGGCGTCGAAATCCGGCGTGAGAATCTGCCGTACCAGTATATCCGCTGGCTGACCAACAAGGATGTCGACCCCAAGACGCTGCAGCTCTCGTCCGACACCAAGCGCATTCAGGATCTCAAGGGCCACAATCTGCTGCTGTTCGCGAACAGCTGGAGCGTGCAGTGGGCGCTGGATCACAACAAGGGCCTTGAACTGGCCGAGTTTTCGAAAAACTGACGCATCGCCGATAGGCGGCGCATTTAAGTTTATAAAAAAGCATCAACCGCGTCTGAAAGCGGCCTGTTTTGGCCGCGCTCGGGTGCGGTTTTGGTTTGTTTAAACAGATTCTCCGCTTATTGTGCTAACACCGCGCCTTTGATTACCGCAACATGGCGTTGCACATGACGCCGCATGGTTTGGGATAAAATAAAGCGGGTGATTTTATGAAAAGAATATTGATTGTGCTGCTAACGGTCATATTGCTTTTATCTTTGTCAGGCTTTGCCGTCGCTGCGTTTAAGGGTGAGCGTGACAGCACCAGAGAAGAATTGCGTACAATAATAGCACTTATTTTAATGCCTGAGGTTCAGAAGGCGGTGGACGCCTTTTACGCGCCCTATCTTTCCGTTCTCCCGGAGGCAGACGCCACTTTTGCTAGGGTAGAAAACATTGTTACCGGCCCATACAACACCCGTTATACCGTTGTTATAGAAACAGAGCCCTATGTGGGGGCGCACGTGTCTGTCGGGCGGGACAGGGTTACGCTTAAAATATCGGCAAGCGGCGCGATTGCTGTCATTCGTTTTGAGCATCTGAACAGTTATCCCTTGCCGCCGCATCTCATGCCTTTGATAAAGAATCCGCTGCCATAAAGACGGCCTGTTACAACGAATCAAAGTCGTATAAGCCGTAAGAAGGCGTTTTCACAAAAGTGAAAACGCCTCAGCTTATTGAAAAACGCATTAGAAAAAGTTGCATATATTAAAGTTTTGAGCTTTTTCAAAGCTTGCAGGGTGTGGGACAGAGTTTGCCACACGTCTCGTTATTATTAAAAGTGCAGGGAGGGAGCCAAAACAGTCCGGTGGACTGTTTTGGCGTGGAAAACCCCCGAAAGGGGTTCCCGACGCCGCATTAAGCGGCATTTGCATATTGCCATGACGCTATCACTTTATCGACAGTCTGAGGGCGTTTTCACAAAAGTGAAAACGCCCTCTTTTAAACGGTCATTGAGCCTCGGCGTATGGCGTTTATACCTATTAAACCAACACCGGCTCACGGCTGTCGGCTCCCTGTGTTTTACCGGGCGCTTTCTCAAAGCTATCGGTAGCCTGCGTTTCACCGAGCTCCTGCTCAAGGCGCTCTTTCGCGACGGCAAGCATCAGCTTGATGCGGTTTTCCTGATTGACACGGGTGGCGGAGGGATCGTAGTCGATCGCGACAATATTCGAGATATTGCCGTACAATTCGCGCAGGCGGTGGATCATACCCTTGCCGCTGATGTGGTTGGGCAAGCAGCCAAACGGCTGCGCGCAGACGATGTTGCCGTAGCCGCTTTCGATCAGCTCGACCATCTCGGCGGTGAGCAGCCAGCCCTCACCCATCTTGTTGCCGTAGCCGATGATGTCCTTAACCAGCGATTTCAGATGGTGGTAGGGCGACGGGGCCGTAAACTGCGGGTGCTTGGCCAGCACGTCGAGCAAGACGCGTTCCATGCGCAGCAGAAAATCCATAAAGGTGTTGACGGCAAAATATTTCATGGGGTTGCCGCCATAGAGCTTGTGATCCTCCAGACGGTTATCCACTTTAAACAGCATAAAGTTCAACAGTCCGGGCAGCATGACCTCGCAGTCCTGTGAGGCCAAAAATTCCTCAAGGTTGTTGTTGGCGAGCTTGGAGTATTTGACGTAGATCTCCCCGACGATGCCAACCTTGATCTTTGGCGTGCGGGTGATCGCGATCTGCTCAAAATCGGTAGCGATGCGGTCGAGGTTGCGCTTCATCTGGGTCAGGTTCAGGCCGTCTCCGTCGTTAAACTGCCGAGTCAGCGCGCCAATCCAGTACGAGACGAGGCCGTCGGCGTTGCCCTGTGTGTTTTCGTAGGGGCGAATCTGGTTTGAGAGCAGCATGAGCATATCACCGTAGATCAAGGCGGCAATCAGCTTGCGGATCATCGGCAGCGTCACCTGAAAGCCCGGGTTTTCCTCAAGGCCCGAAAGGTTGGCTGAAATGACCGGCAGGTGGCCGTACCCGGCTTTCTGAAGTGCCTTGCGCAGCAGGTGGATGTAATTCGACGCGCGGCAGCCGCCCCCGGTCTGGCTCATCATTAAAGCGGTCCGGTCAAGGTCGTACTTGCCGCTGTTAAGCGCGTCGATGAGTTGGCCGATAACCAGCAGCGCGGGGTAACAGGTGTCGTTATGGACGTATTTTAAGCCCTCTTCAACAACCTGATGGCTGCAATTTTCGAGAATCTCGACCTTGTAGCCTGCGTTGAGCATCACGTTGCGGATCAGCTCAAAATGAATCGGGGCCATCATGGGGACTAATATGGTGTAGTCGCGCCGCATCTCCTTTGTAAAGATGACGCGGCCGCTCTCTGGCGATTGGGGTTCATGCATGGCGGTTACCTCCCGCAGCAGTGTGTGCGGCCTTTTGTTCAACCGCTGCAAACAGACTGCGCAGTCTTATTTTAACAGCGCCCAGATTGGTGATCTCGTCAATTTTTATCTGGGTATAG
>DALYYK010000228.1:0-5063 GCA_031983305.1 Candidatus Fimivivens sp.
AGCGGCTGTAATTTTTAAAAATACAGCCGCTTTGATTATTTTTACTAAAATCGCCAACCGATGCGCACGCCGTCTTATTCCGAGGCGGCGGCGCTGGAATCGTCATTGTCGTCGTCTTCTTCACCGTCATCCTCGCCGGTGTAGACGTAGACATCGCCTTCGTCCTCGGGCGTGCTGGCGGCAGGATCGGTCACCACCGCTCCGGGTTCGGCCTGATCCCTGAGGATGGCCGCCACCACCTCAAGCGCCTTTTTAAGCTGAAGATCGCTGTTTTCGTCGAGATTTTCAAGCTCTTTTTCCAATTCGGGGGTCAGCTTAACCTCATAATCGGGCTTGACGCCGATGCCCTCAAAATTGGGGGACTTGGGCGGGTTGTAGCGCGCCACGGTAAAGTCAAGCGCCGAGCCGTCCGAAAGCTTGTGGATCTCCTGCATCGAGCCCTTGCCGTAGGTGGTCACGCCGATCGCCTTGGCCTTATTATAGTCCTTGAGCGCCTGCGCGAACAGCTCGGCAGCCGATGCCGACTTGGCGTTGATCAGCACCGCCATCGGCAGCTTGACCTCGTCGGCGTCGCTGGTGATCAGCACCTGCGGCGTGGTGCTGTTGCGGTAGGTCGCCGAAATAATCGGCCCCTCGGGCAGCAGCTTATCCAGAATCTTGCCCACCGACTCGATGGTGCCGCCGGGGTTTCCACGCACATCGAACACCAGCGCCTGAGCACCGTTGCCGGCGAGCTGGTCCATCACCTTAAAGAACTGATCGGGGGTATTGTCGTTAAATTGCAGAATGCGGATATAGCCGATATTGCCGATCATGCGGCCCTCAGCCGTGGGCACCTCAACCTTGCGGCGGGTGATCGTGTAACTCTTCTCAAGACTGCCGCGGCGCACCAGCACCGTCACCGTCGTACCGGGCTCGCCCTTGAGCGCGTCGACCGCTGCTTCGTAGCTTTCGGCGGTGACCGGCAGTTCGTCTACCTTGATGATCAAATCGCCCCTTGCCAGCTCCGACACCGCCGCGGGCGAGTCGGCATAAACCTTGTCGATAAGGATATAGCCGCCCGGGTCGGCCGCACAGACGATGCCGATATCCACCATTCTGCCGTCATAGTCGCTCTGCGTCTCGGCGTATTGCTCGGCGGTCAGATAGAGGCCATACTTGTCCTCAATGCCCGCGATATAGCCGCGCACCAGATTCTCGCCCAGCGTCTGTTCATCGATGGTGTTAAAATATTTCTGCCGGATCAGACGGTCGACCTCGGCGAGCTTTGCGTACATCGTCTCGCGTTCCTTGATGTTGAACACGCGGCTGTCGAAGGTCTTTTGAGCATAGATCATCGTCATGATGAACGTGACGGTCGAAAACATGATGGCCAGCGTCACCGCGCCGCCCAGCGTAATTTTTCTGTTCATGGGGCTCTCCTTTTTAAGGTGGATTGCGCGCGGGCTCTACGATTAAATCAAAAAGAGCGTGCGCTTTAAAGGCAGGGCTATCTCAGATACGGCCAGGGGTTTGTATATTTACCATTGACGCGCACCTCAAAATGCAGATGCGGCCCCGTTGACCAGCCTGTCGAGCCGACATAGGCCACCGTTTGCCCGCGCGTCACCTGATCGCCCACCTTGACCTTGAGCCCGCTCGTGTGGCCATAAAGCGTCGAGATGCCCCCGCCGTGGTCAATGATCAGATAGATGCCATAGCCGCGTCCCGCAACATAGGTCGTCTGGGTAAAAACCACCTTGCCGTCCGAGGCGGCCAGAATCGGCTTGCCGTAAATGCCCTGACCCGCCGCGTTGGTGCGCGCAATGTCGATACCGGTGTGGAAGTCGGTGCCCCCAAAGCGCCAGCCAAAGTCGGAGGTAACGGTCTTATAGCCCGCAACAGGCCACAGCATAATGCCGCCGTCGTAGGTGCCCGTCGAATCAATCTTGGCGTAAATGGCGTCAACCTCGGCCTGAACTTCCTTCATCTGCTGGGTCAACTGCGCCTGATTGGCCTTGTAATCCTTTTCGAGCGCTTCGATATCCTGTATCTGATCCTGCGTCTGCAAAAGCTGCTGCGCCAGTTGAGTTTGCTTTTGGGCCTGCTGCCCCTTTGAGGCTTCAAGCTCGGCCTTGTCGGCCTCGATCAGCGTCTTAACTTCGTGAATCTGGGCAAGCTCCTCGCGCATCTCCTCGATCAATTCGCGGTCATGCTGCGCCACCCGGGCCGTTACCTGCGTCCGGGATAAAAACTCAGTAAAATCCTCCGCGCCGAGCACCAGCCCCAGCACGCTGGCGTTGCCGGTCTTGTACATGACCCGCAGCCGCTTTTTAAGCAAGTCAAAGTTATCTTCAATGCGCAGCTGCTGCGCCTGAAGCTCTTCTTCCTTTTTGCTGATACCCTGCTCAAGCAACGTAATTTTATCGCTTAACACCGTAATCTGCTGGCGGACACCATAAATTTGGTTGTCGAGCTGCTTTTTTTGCGCCAGATGCTTGTCCTTTTCGGTTTTGGCCTTATTAATCTGGGACTGGATCGCCTTCTGCTGCTTTTCTAGCTCATCGTATTTTGAAGAAAGCGCGTTGAGCTGGTCCTTATAATCGCTGTCCGCGCCTGAGATGACCGGCGACGCCGACACAAGCACAAAAAGGGCGACAAGACAGGCCGCCACCCGTCTTACGATCTTCACAATACCACCTCCCCACAAACAATGCATGACCGGAATGTAAAAAAACTGTAAGTATACATGGTATACATGCCAAATATTTTTAAAATATCAGCAAAACGTTATACCTTGATATATTTGCCGACAAAGAACATACTGCCCAGCGCGCCGATGCCCACACCAGCCCCCAAGAAGTAAAAGTAGAGCCGTAACGCGACCGTCTTGAAGGCGACGAGCTGGCCCGTGATCAGCGACGCCCAATAAAAGGCGCTCTGACTGGCCCAGTGCCCAAAGGCGGTGTAACCGCCCCACAACAGAAAGAACGCGACGGTTGCCGAGATAAAGCCCAGCAATAGGCCCTCGGATAAAAAGGGTAGCCGAATAAAAGCGTCGGTCGCGCCCACATATTTCATAATACTGATTTCTTTTCTGCGGTTAAAGACCGTTAGCTTAATCGTGTTTGAAACAATGCTCAGCGAGACTGCCGCCAAGAGCGCAATCACCGCGAGCCCGCCGAGCGAGACGGCCTGTTTAAGTCCTGTGACGGCCTGCGCCACCTCGTTCGAGGCGCTGATGGTGTCGACGCCGTCTATGTATCCGACCAGCTCGATCGTCTCCTGCATTTGCGAGAGATCCTTGACGACGAGCCGGTAGGCGTTTTGCAGCGGGTTATCCTCCACGAGCCACTCGAGCAGCGTGCCGTCGTCACCGAGCTCCTGCATCCAGGTCTTCAGTCCGTCCTCGCGGCTGATGAAGGTCGCCGACGCCACATTGCCGATGCTGCGCAGCTCGGCGTCGATATCGGTCAGCTCGTCGCCCTGAACGTCGTCGGATAAAAACACCATAATCTCGTTTTGGGACTCGAAATAGCCCACCATATTATTTACATTAATCGTAAAGAGCGTCGAAATTCCCACCAAAAGCAAGCAGGCCACCAGCACGCCGATGGCCGCAATCGAAATTGCTCTGTTCTGATAAATATTACGAAATCCCTCTTTAATCAGATAACCAAAACTACTGCCGCGCACGTTTGCCTCCCAGATGACCGTCGGCAACCAGGTGCCCACCATTGATGACCATGGTACGATGACGGAATTTGTTGACTAAGTTATGTTCGTGTGTCACCATCATCACTGTCGTTCCGCACTTATTAATTTCGCTGAGCAGCTCTACAATCTCAAAAGACATGGCGGGGTCGATGTTGCCGGTCGGCTCGTCGGCGATGATCAGCGAGGGGTTATTGACCAGCGCGCGCGCCAAAGCGACGCGCTGCTGCTCGCCGCCCGAAAGCTGCTCGGGAAAGCGCTTGGCCTTGTGCAACAGCCCGACCAAATCAAGAACATACGGCACCCGGCGCTTGATGTCGCGGGTGGCCACGTTTGTGACCCGCAGCGCAAACGCCACATTGTCGTAGACACTCATCTGCGGAATGAGCCGAAAGTCCTGAAACACGACGCCGATGCCCCTGCGGTAATAGGGCAGCTCGCTGCGGCGCAGCTTGCCCACGTCGCAGCCATCCACATAAACCTTGCCGGCGGTGGCGGCCTCCTCACGTGTAATGAGCTTGAGCATGGTGCTCTTGCCCGAGCCGGAAGCCCCCACCACAAACAAAAATTCGCCCTTTTCAACCGAAAAGGAGACATCGTCCAACGCCAGCTGCGGCCCGCCGTAGCTTTTAATGACATTCTGAAATTCAATCATGATAATACATCAATATTTCACCGGATTCGCGGTCAAATATTTCTTGACCATCAGCGCCACCTTAAAGACGATCGCATGATCAAACTCACGCAGATCGAGTCCCGTGAGCTTTTTAATCTTCTCAAGGCGGTACACCAGCGTATTGCGGTGAACAAACAGCTTTCTTGAAGTTTCGGACACGTTGAGGTTGTTCTCAAAGAACTTTTGAATCGTGAACAGCGTCTCTTTATCAAGGCTGTCGATCGAGCCCTTGATAAACACCTCGCGCAAAAACATCTCACACAGCGTGGTCGGCAACTGATAAATCAGGCGGGCAATGCCGAGATTGTCATAGCGTACAATGGTTTTTTCGGTGTCGAACACCTTGCCGACCTCAAGCGAGACCTGCGCCTCTTTAAAGGAGCGGGCCAAATCCTTGACGCCCACGACCACGGTACCGATGCCGACGACGATACGGGTATAAAACTCGCCGGCCAGCGTGTCGACAATCGAGCGCGCCAGCTTTTCAAGATCCTTTGATTCAATACCGGGTTTAATTTCCTTGACAATGACGATGTCATTTTCCGAGATGCTGAAAACAAAGTCCTTCTGCTTGTCCGGAAACAGGTTTTGAATAACGTCGAACGCCGAGACACCCGAGGCGGATACAATACGCACCAAAAATACCACGCGGGAAACGTCGGTATTAAAATGCAGCTCGCGCGCCTTGATGTAG
>DALYYK010000229.1:0-5031 GCA_031983305.1 Candidatus Fimivivens sp.
ACGTGGCCGGTGCCCCATTTGCCCAGATCCTCAAGATTGTTGGCGTACATCCTGGAGACGGGGTTGAGGCCAAGGCCAAATTCGGCGATATTGAAGGCAGTCGGGTCATTAAAATCGCCCAGCAGCTTCATGAGTTCTTCGCCGCCAGCGCCCTCGGCCCCGACAATGAGGCCGTTTTTGACAAACAGGGTCGTTGGCTCATCCTTCATAACGCCGATATTCATGATGCGCACGTTGACAACAATCTTGCCGTTTGCGGTGCCCTCAATGGGTGCAATATTGATCTCGCTGTTCGGCCAGGCGGCAAACTGGCCCGGCTCACGGAACAGGCCGGTTTCATACTGCGTCGGACGACCCTCGATGACGCCTTCGAGATCGGTGCCTTCTTTAGTGATAAAGCGCCATTTTTTACCCGCGCTGATCACCGCGCCAAGCTTGCGCCCACGCGCGTCGCACTCGAGATAATTCCCCAACATAGCGCCGGTGCACATCAGATCCTCGGTGACTTCGCACATTGTGGTGCCGCGGGCGCCGTTTTTCAGCGCGCGGATTCTCGCGTCGGTATGGGTCTGAGAATAGGTCGCGGGAAGAAAGAATACATCGGAAGCGGCCACGGCGTCCTCGGCGGGCTTGGTCAGCTGTGCGCCATGCGCGCCGGTCGGGGTGATCATCACGATGGTAGGCTTTGCGCCGAGTGCCAACGCTGCGCCGGCAATGCATTCGGCGATGCGCAGCTTGTTAAAATCGCTTGAAATAACAACGTTCTCGCCCGGCTTAATATTTGCGCACTGGGTACAAAGCTTATAGGCCCCCTGCATCATCTCGACCCTAAGCGATTCGCCGGGCATGTAGTGCATGTACTGAATAGGCCATACGCCACTATTTCTGCTCATAAAAATTCCTCCTAGTGTGTGTTTATAAAATTTTTGCTAGCTCTGTTTTGAATAGAAGCCGGCGGTCAGGTTTCCCTGATAGCCTTTCTCCGCAAAACGGATTCCCCGTTCGACCTGTTCAGTGATGCGAATCGGAACATCACGAATCTCGGTATCGTAGCGCGGAAGCTGCCGCAGCTGTCCGATCATTTCAAGATCTTGCGCTGAAAGCACAAAATCTAAAATGTCGGCGTTTTCAATCATGCGACTGGGGGTCACGGTTTTAGGTACGGTGACGATACCAAGCTGATAGGCCCACCGCAAACAGACCTGTGCCGGTGTTTTGCCGTATCTCTCGGCGAGTTCCAGAATGACCTCGTTGGTCAGCAGCTCGCCCTTTGGTCCGCTGCCCAGCGACTGCCACCCGCCTACCGCAATACCCTTGTATTCGCAGAGGGCGCGCACCTCGTAATTCGTAACCAGCGGATTGCACTCCATCTGCAAAAAGGCGGGCACTGTCTCGCAGCTGTCGAGCAACGTCATCAGCTGCTTGACTCGGAAGTTCGAGACGCCAATGGCGCGTACCCGGCCGTCGCGGTAAATTTGTTCCATCACCTTCCAGCCGTTAACATACGAAACCGGCCAATGCAGCAACCAAAGGTCGATAAACGCAAGCCCCAGTCGCTCCAGGCTTTCTTTATAGGCGCGCTCGGTGGTGTTTTCATAAAGATCGGTCGGCCAGACCTTGGTCGTAACAAAGATTTCCTCACGGGGGATGCCGCTGTCCCGAATGCCTTGCCCCACACCGCGCTCGCAATTGTAGAATGCGGCGGTATCGATCAGCCGGTATCCGGCATGGAGCGCCTCGCGCACCGCAACGGCAGCCTGTTCGTCGGTCATCATCCAGGTGCCGAAGCCCATCATGGGCATCTTTATGCCATTGTTCAGCGTAACTGTTTTGTTTAAAATCGATTCCACGCTCAGACTCCTTTCGAAAGTACATATCAGCCCATGTATGCGCCGCCGTTGACGTTGATGGTCACGCCGGTGATATAGCCCGCTGTCTCGCTGGCCAGAAAGGTCATGGCCGCAGCAATATCGGCCGGTTTAGCGATACGTCCCGCCGGAATGTTCTGCGCGAGCGGCGTAAAGTCGGTATCGACCAGATCGGTGTTGCTCGGCCCAGGCGCAACGCAGTTTACTGTGATGCCAAAGGGGGCCATTTCTTTGCCGATGGCGCGGGTGATGCCGATAACGGCAGATTTTGCCGCAATATAGTGCGGTCCGCCAAAGACGCCGCCGCCATTTTTGGCGGAAATGGAGCTGACGTTGACGATGCGGCCATACTTTTGCTCGATCATGTGGGGAAGTGCCGCCTGTATGCAAAAAAAGACGCTGCTCAGGTTAATTGAAAGCATCCGATTCCATTCGTCAAGCGTCATGTCAAGCGTCTTTTTCTGCTGGCTGATGCCGGCGTTATTGATCAGGATATCGATTCTTCCGAAAGTGTCGATGGCGGCCTTCATCAGCGATTGAATGCTTTCAAGGTCGGCCACGTTGGCATAGACGCCAATGGCCCTTCCGCCCAGATCCTCGATCATTTTGGCAGTTTCCGCCGCACCGGTTCCGTTGATATCCGCCGCGACAACGGCGCAGCCTTTCTCAGCGAGCATCAGAGCGGTTGTCCGCCCAAAGCCCCGGGTAGAACCGCAGCCAGTAATAACTGCCACACGATTACTAAACTCCATATCGTTTCCTCCTTTGTGGATCACATTGTTCCTTGTGCCCTTAACCAATACTATTGCAATAAAGATGCCAACCCCAAATTACGGTATCCGTCATTCAGGGTTGGCAAAAAAGTTATATAAATTGTTAGATATAGCATGCTGTTTTATTATGATAATGAATAAAATGCTGTTTCATATGTCTTGAGACAATATTGCAACACATGAAACGAACCGTTGTAAAAACCGACTAACATCCGCGCTAAATTTTGAGTGCCTTTATTTTCCGCCATAACGTGGCGCGGCTGATACCAAGCTGTTTGGCGGTCGCGGTCTTGTCGCCGCACTGATCTTTCAGTGCCGCTATTATTTTGTCCCGCTCCTGACTTTGAGAAACTATATCCGGCACACCATCCTGCGCGGAAGCCTGTACAGCGTTTGCGCCCAGCGCGCGCTGGAGATCGGCTATCGTAATAATTTTATTTTGACACAGAATCATCAATCGCTCGCACACATTGCGAATCTCGCGGGCATTGCCCTGCCAGGTTTGACGGCGCAGCAACTCCGCCGCCTCGTCGCTAATAGACGGAACCGGCTTGGAAAAGGTTTTTGAATAAACACTCAGGTAATAGTGAATCAGCAGCATGGCGTCATCGCCACGTTCTCTGAACGGGGGCAGGTGCAGGGTCAGGACGTTGAGACGGTAGTACAGATCCTGCCTAAAAAGCCCTTGCTCCACCAGAGTCAGCAGCGCGCGGTTTGAAGCGCTGATAATGCGCACATCCACCGAGATGACCCGGTCGTCTCCGATGCGCATAATCTCCCGTTCCTGAATCACGCGCAACAGGCGTCCCTGCACGTCAAAGGGCATTTCAGAAATCTCGTCAAGAAAGATGGTTCCGCCGTGTGCCAGTTCAAACATGCCGGGTTTGCCACCTTTGATCGCCCCGGTGAACGCGCCTTCCGCATAACCGAACAATTCGCTTTCAATCAGGTTTTTGGGCAGTGCGGCGCAGTTGACAGCGACAAACGGGCCGTTTTGGCGCTTTCCCCTCCGGTGAATGCTTTGCGCCAACAGCTCCTTGCCGGTTCCGGTTTCTCCGGTGATCATAATGTTGGAATTAAAGTTGGCATACATCTTAGCCATCTCGAGCACATTTTTTAAGACCGTGCTGTCGCCGATAAAGTTTTCAAAAGAATATTTAGCCACATGTCCTCGATAATAAATTTTACCTCGAACGGCCCGCTCGGTTTTTTGAAGGGAATCGACATCCTGAAAATTCAGCACATCACCAATATAACGTTCGTGCAGATGCATGCGAATTTTATTGACGGTCAGATTATAGTTTTTGCTGCGCACCAAATGGTCAGTACACTCCTGTTGGTCGTGCAGCAGGGTGTCCAAATGTGTTCCGTGCAGCACCGTTTCAGCGGAATGACCCAGCGCCTCCGAGCGGGAAATTCCTAAAATGCGCTCGGCCGCTGAATTAAAGGTGACAATCTGGCCGCTGCGGTCTGAAGCGATAATACCTTCAAAGGCATAGTCCAGAATAGCGGAGAACTGTACCGCCTTGGCTCGCTCGCGGTTTCGGATCAGCGCGTTGTGTTTAGCTTCAGAAATCGCCTGCCAAATTGATTCGCGGCTCATGGGAAAAGGATAGGCGGGAACCCCGCGCTGCTGGGCATATTCACAGGTGTCAA
Source organism: Candidatus Fimivivens sp. (assembly GCA_031983305.1). GTDB lineage: Bacteria > Bacillota > Clostridia > Oscillospirales > Ruminococcaceae > Yanshouia. The sequence continues at coordinate 4,298 of DALYYK010000229.1, forward strand.
TGCCGCCCATAATAGCCCGACAGCCCTCTCGGATCGCCTTGTCCACCAAACGGGCAATTTCCTCGGGCGTATTAACCTCAAATATGTAACGGCGAAGCTCGGTTCCCAGCAGCTCTACGATGTTCGACGCGCTATAAACCATATTTGTCGAGTTGACAATACCAATCGGAACCTTGCCGTTTTCCTGCACGATTTTAATGACCGTGGAAATAACATCATGCCCGCTGAACGGAATTTCAACCACCGCACTGTCTGGTAAAAGGCGCTTGACATTTAACGCCGTCACACCGCGCGCAACAATAATATCCGATTCGCGTAGGCTGTCCAGATAGAGCTGTGGTTGCAGCGTCACCATGAAAGAGCCCGTAAATTCCTCGTGCTCATGCGCCTCAAAACGGTCAAACTCATTGTGCTCCTTAAAGGTTTTAATGGTGAGTTGCTTCATGCTTTCTTCCGGCAGAATAAAAGAAATTCTGATCATATCCGTTTCCCTTTTCCCTTTTCCCTTTGCGGTCATCCGCCGGATTTGCAGCCCGGCTTATCCCAACCGGCTAGGGTTGATTCCCAGCCGGATCCTATCGTGTGCGGCTAATATGCTTTGCTATCGGTTTGAGTGCTGTGTTAGGCATTAGAAGTGGGGGAGAGCGCGTTCCAATATAAAGACCGGTTTTAGAGAAATATTTTAGGAAGGACCCGGTGTTGAATTCCGGCCTTTCTACCGGCCGGTTTTAGCC
>DALYYK010000230.1:0-5025 GCA_031983305.1 Candidatus Fimivivens sp.
ATTTGCGCGCTCATTCCACTTGGCGGCAAACAGAAAAAGTGAATTATTTGGCCGAGGCAGAGATAGAAGCGCGATGAACGAAGGCTGCCAAAGGAGAATCGCGCTTGCCATAACGGGTGAACGGCCTATGAAACCATTTGAACCTGGTGTTTTCTTGCCATTAGAAGCTTTATTTTATCAGCAGGATAGTATAAGCACATAAAAACAGCGCTTGCGGACGTAGCCTACGCCGCAGGCGCTGTTTTGAAAAGCCCACTATTCCTCCATCTGTTTGCCAAGGAATCCGGCAGCGACGGTAATCAGTTTGATCTCGGCCTCGGTAGCGGTGCCGCCGTCCTCTCCCAGCATGAACATGATTGCGCCGCACACATCGCCCGAGGTTAAAATCGGCGCTGCGACGAGCGCGTAACGGTCGACGCCCTCAACAGGCTGAAAATTTCTCGACTCGTTGCCCGAAACCGCGTGGGTCCGGCGCGATTCCATCAGTTCCTCGAGCGCGGGAGAGACGCGCCGTTCCAAAAGCTCTTTTTTGGCCAGTCCGGCCACAGCGATCACATGGTCGCGGTCGCAGACGACGACGGGATATCCCCCCGTCTTTTGAAGCACCTCGGCATATTGGCTGGCGAAAGAACCCAGCTCGCCGATGGGCGAATACTTTTTAAAAATGACCTCACCATCGTTATCGGTGTAAATCTCCAGCGGATCGCCCTCGCGGATACGCATGGTTCTGCGGATTTCCTTTGGGATGACGACACGCCCGAGGTCGTCTATTCTTCTTACAATTCCGGTGGCTTTCATCGGGCACGCTCCTTATCGTTTACAGTTTGTTTGTCACAAAATAGGTTGTGCTGATAGTATCTGTAAGCGGCGCGTGAATATACCAAAGTTTTTGGGCTGAATCTCGCTTTCAAAAATCTTGGCGGTTGTATTTTTTGTCCGGCAACGGCTTAAAATACCGCCAAATCCGATTTTAAAGCGCTGTTTTGCCGTCGTAAAGCCGCAAAATATTTTGTTTACGATATTCCTGTTTGCGTGGACAAGATATTATGATACAATAAGGACTGTTGCCGCGCTTTATACAGCCGGTGGCGATAATTTGTCGAAAGGACTGTTACCGGGTGTCTGATTACAAGAACTGTGACATTGCAATTATAGGCGGAGGTATCGGCGGGCTGATGGCGGCCTACCGGATGATAGAAGAGAAACCGTCGCTCAAAATTACCCTTATTGAAAAGGGGCCGGATTTGAAAAAACGCGCATGTCCCATGGTGGGCGGCGGCGCGCACACCTGTGTGCATTGCCCGCACTGCTCGATTATGGAGGGGCTGGCCGGCGCCGGCGCTTTTTCTGACGGCAAATACGTTATTTCCACCGAATATGGCGGCTGGCTGACCGACTATCTGCCTCAAAAACAGGTTATTGATTATATTGAACAGGCCGATTCGGTGCTGGTGGGCTTTGGCGCAACCACCGACCGTTTTATGCCGTCCAATTCACTTAAAAAGCTTTGCCTGCAAAGTGATTTGCACATGCATCAAGCACAGCTTAAGCATCTTGGCACCGATTCGAACTTTGCCACGATGTTAAAGCTCGTCGATTCGCTGTACGGCCGTGTCGACATCATCACCGAGACCGAGGTCACCGACGTCGACCGCCAAAATCATCTGCTGACCTTAAAACATCGCGGCGGCGAGGTCAGTCAGCTCGAGGCCGAGCACATCATCTTTGCGGTCGGTCGCGTAGGAAGCCGCTTCTTCTCTGAGTGGTGCCGCAAGAACGGCGTGCCGCTGATTAACAACCAGATCGATATCGGCGTGCGCGTCGAGATGTCCTCCTTGATTTGGCAAGATTTCTCGCAGCAGATCTACGAGCCGAAGATTTGGTACCGCTCCAAGATGTACGGCGACACCACCCGCATGTTCTGCTTTAACGAGCGGGGAAGCGTCGTGATGGAAAACACCGGCGGCATTCTGACCGTGAACGGTCACTCCTACCGCGATGAGGCTAAAAAGACGCAAAACTCCAATTTTGCGCTGCTGACTACCATCCGCTTTACAAAGCCGTTTGACGAGCCGATCGAATATGCCCGAGCGGTGGCTTCGCTCGCGAATATGATCTCGGGCGGCAGCGTGCTGGTGCAGCGCCTCGGCGACCTTGAGGCGGGCAGGCGCACCAACGAGCATCGCTTGAGCCAGTCGACCGTGCGCCCCACGCTCGACGCCGTACCCGGCGATTTGAGCCTGTGCATGCCTAAGCGTCAGCTTGATAATATCATTGAGACGCTGCACGCGCTCGATAAAGTCTCCCCCGGAACCGCCAATTACGACACGCTGCTTTACGGCGTTGAATGTAAATACTATTCGGCGCGTCCCGCCACCAACGATTTTGAGCTTGAAGGCTGCGACAAGATTTATGCGGTGGGCGACGGCGCGGGCTTTACGCGCTCGCTCTCACACGCGGCGGCGCACGGGCTCTACGTCGGCGACAAGATTCTCAACAGAATTTAAACCCTGCGGTCTGCAACCTCTACGGGGACAAAAAGCGACGGAAATTTTCCGTCGCTTTTGCGTTATCGCCCTCAGTCGGGCTTAATAATCACGCCTAGCAATTTTGACAGCTCGGCGGCTTGAAAGATGTTGACAATTGCGCCCGAAAGCTCTTTGCCCGCTTCGGACACACAGATGCCGTCGAGTGTACAGGTGGTAAAATCAATACCTTTAAGGGCTGTGCGAAAAAACTCTGTCCGGACAAACTGTGATTGCGACACGGTAAGCTGCTTAAAGGTGCAGCCGGCAAAAAAGGCGTCTGTCAGGTCGCTGCCGACAATCTCACACATTTCGAGCTGCGACTCGGAGAAATTGGCATAACGAAGATTACTGTTTTCGATACATAGGTGGGATATTCGGCTGTTGGTGAAATTGGCGCCTTTAAATTGTGCGTTTTTCAGCCCGCACCGATGCATCCGGCTTTTAGAAAAATTGCAGTTTGCCAGCGCACAGTTTTCAAACAAAACGTTCGTAAAGGCGCAGCGCGTCAAATCTGCTTCTGAGAAGTTGCAGTGTGAGAACAGTACATTTTCAAAACAGAGATCGCTTAAATCGGCGCTTTGCAGCGCGGCGCCCCGTACGGAGATGTCGCAAATCGAGCGGTCTTTTTCTTTGTTATCCAAGAATGGCGTCAAATCGTAGCAGTCTGCCAAATCCGCCGGCAGCAAAACTTTCTTAAGCTTGTTTTTATCCTTTTCCATGCTGTCATCCTTTATGTCAGTTGGCGGGGTTCAGGCGCGCCTGCCCCGCATTATTTGCAATCAATCGCCCTCGCTGCTGCGGGGCTTTTGCCGGTACCAGAGGTAGCTCATCAGGGCGGGCACGGCTGCGGCGCCAATGACAATCGCCATCAAAACCGCAAAGGTGGTTTTTTCTGAGAAGATAAACGGGCAGACGCAGATGATAAGTCCGCTGATAAAGAACAGATGGCCCGACAGGCGGTTGGTCTTAAACCAGACGTCAGGGTCGGACAGCGTCCATGGCGTGCGCACACCCATGTAAAAATTGCTTTTGACCTTAGGCATGATGTTGCCGAGGAACACGAACAGCAGTCCCACGCCGACCGTCACAACGGTCGAAACCGAAATGCGCCCGGGATAGAGCGCTTCGGAGATAATAATGCCGTTCATCATGATCAAAAAAAGCTGCATGACGATCATAAAGCCCTGATAAGCACCGCCGAATTTTTCATAATTGCGCTTTCTCGGGTCAATTTTTGCCAGCACGGGGAACAGCACCGCCAGCAGCGGCGACAACGCCGCCATAAGCCAAAGACTGTTCTTAGGGTCGTAACGCACGGTGCCGTCAATATTCCAGTGCATCGGCACAACCGCCGGTAAGCGCGGGTAAAACCACGCGGTCAGGGCCAGAGGCAGCAGCGACAATACGCCAAGAAGAATGGTCATCGATTTTTTCATTTTCATCATTTTTCTCCTCTCAGGTCGGCGGCCCAGCCGAGCAGCTCGTCAAGCACCGTCATGTTCAGCTCGTAATAGATGTATTTGCCGCGCCGGTCGTCGGTCAACAACCCCGCGTCCCGCAGCACCGCGAGATGATGTGAGATGGACGCGCCGGTTATCTCAAATTTTGCGCCGATCTCGCCCGCCGTCAGCGCGCCATTTTTGAGTAACGACAGAATCTCGCGCCGCGTGGGGTCTGAGAGCGCCTTAAAAGTGGTCTGAAAGCTCACGCCGGATACCTCCTCATTTTTATTAGTTTACAATATATTTAGAAGATTGTCTAAATGTATGCTAACAATGAATGACAATAAAGTCAAGACGTTTAGACGAATTTCTAAATGTTTTCTCGTGGATTTGTATTTTTTTGCCTGTGCCGTTATAATAGCTATGATAAAGACAGCTGACTGTTTAGGGCTCAGATCTTTTTAAGGCAGTGCAATATCTTACAAGACTCGCGCAGCGTCTTTGTGGTAGGCTGAATAACAGAAAACGACGAAGGGCGGTCAGCTTGTGGCGCAGGAAACCAGAACAGTGGTATATGACGCGGCGCTCGGGCTTGAGGCGCTGCATTTACAGGGGATTATGCAGCCTTTTCCCAACCATTTTCATGCTTATTATGTCTTTGGCTTTATTGAAAAAGGCCGCCGTCAAATGCTCAGCAAAAACAAATCGTATATTATGGCGCCGGGGGATATGGTGCTGTTTAATCCCGGAGATAATCATGCTTGTGCGCGGCTTGACGATCAGGCGTTCGATTACCGCAGCATTCATATTCAGCCGGAGTCGATGCGAAAAGCGGTCTTTGAGGTGACAGGACAGGCTTATTTGCCCCGCTTTACGCCTCAGGCCAATTTTCGCAGCGAGCTTTCGCCGTTGCTCAGGGAGCTGCACTTGAATCTGATGCAGGGAACCGGCGATTTTAAAAAGGAGGAGCTGTTCTATTTCCTTTTGGAGCAGCTGTTAGCTGACTATACAAAGCAGCAGACGCCCGCGCAGCATCCGGCGCCCGAGCCGACGCT
>DALYYK010000231.1:0-5004 GCA_031983305.1 Candidatus Fimivivens sp.
TCCAGCGATTCCCATTCGCCTGTGTCAACATTCTTTTTCTGAAGCTCAAGCACCACCGACTTGTCCAACGTCTGGTTGGCCAGCGACAGCCACTTCTTGGTGGCCTTGATCGAAAGGGTGCCGGTACGCAGATTTTCGATCACGCCACCGTTGAACATATATTTGTCCTTGCCCGGCACATCGGGGTTATTCTTAAATACCCGCGTGTAGCCATCACTGCCGGACAGCGTCTCCTTGGCGAAGTAGACGTATTCCACGCCGTCCTCATCAAAACGTTCAAGCGGCTTGCCATTTGCATACTTGTCAACCAAAATCGGAATCGGGGTGTTGGGTGCGACTGTCTTGTCGAGCGGAATGGTCATGATCGGCACCGGCGAGCCGCTCTCAAAGTTGTTATCGGGAATGGCGGGGTAACGATAGATTTGCAGGGTGGCATAGGGTCTGGTCTGATGACCGTCATCGAGCCATACTTTGCTGCCTGTGAAGGCAACATCGCCCTCAAGTCGGTTGGTGATACCGCCACCGACATAGACGCCGTCTATATCGGTGGCATAGTTGCTCTTATTTTCGTAGGTTGGCGTATATTGGATCGAAATGCTGCCGCCCAATGCGCGTTGTCGGCCGCCACGCTTCCCTGCACCGCTTTGTAGGTGTAGGGTATGCCGTCCGCGTCGTACTCCGGCAGGTCTTTAAAGCTAACTGTCCACGTTTTACCATCGGGATTAGCTGTTACCGTTAAAGCGTCGTATACGGCGGCATCAGCTATACGGTCGAGTGCCGTGCCGTCGCAATACAGCACCAGGCCCCCACTGTATTGTTCCACGCCGGGCCGTGTGCCATATGTATTTCCATTGTCCTGCCAGACCACGTCAAAGGTCAGGTCGATGAGCCGGGTGTTGACAATAGTGTAGCGCGTGTTTCCTCCGCCGTCCGTGCTCTCCACCGCGTCGTCGGTTCGGTAGTGCACCACGGCGGGCTGGCGTACGGTATAGGTCAGCATGTTGCCATCCGCATCATAGGCGGGTGCGGCATAGGTATAGGTCCATGTATTGTAGGAGCTGGTGTCTCCGGGGACATCGGTCGGCGTAATAGATGTGGGGGTATACGTGGTGCCGCCGTCCGCGGACTGCCACAGCGTCAATGCAATATCACCCCGCGCAGGCCGGTCGGTTGCGCGGTTGTCGTTCCAGTTGACGTCGACGTAAAATATCTGCTCAGGGCTGTAAACGAAGGTCAGCGTACCGCTTGTGTCCATCGCAAGGGACTGCTCGTCCGCATTGAGCAGCACCGAACTACCCGTTACCGACGTCTGCCTGACCTGCGCCTGCACAGTCTCGTCGTTCTCGAGCGTAATCGTTTTTGTCTCGCCCGCGTCCAGACTGAGGGAGAAGGGAGTGGAATAGGTATGGGAGTCACCATCTATTTCATATTCATATTCACCGGTATAGGGCACGCCATCAACAGTCAGCGTCACTTCATAGACCGCGCTATACCCGTCCGGGGCCGTACCGTGGTGGATGTTCTTGACCGTGACACTTTGAGTCGTGAGCGACAAAGGCCCGAGAAGCTGTTTCTCGGCCGCGGCTGCGCCACCCTGCTTTGCAGGCGGCTCGGACTGTTCCGGTTTTTCCGGCTGCGCGTTCTCATCCGGTATCTGAGTGCCGTCGTCCGGCTGCGCGTTCTCATCCGGCGCCTCGTCGCTGTCGCCCGGCTGCACATTTTCACCAGGCGTTTCATCGCTGTCGCCCGGCTGCACGTTCTTGTCCGGTATCTCGTCGCCATCGCTCGGCTGCATGGTGTTTTGGCCGTCTCCGGGGTCGGTCTCGGCGCCACCTGTTCCCGAGTCCGGCGCTGTGGCGTCGTTGGATGACGCGTGCTCCCCAGCGTCCGAGCCCTCGCCCGAGGATGGGCTGCCCCCCTCAGAAGTCGATACGGCAGCCGTTGACGAAGAGCCGTCAACGGCGTAAACCACGTTGGGAAGGCCGTATGGCACAAGCATTAAAATCACTAATATGTAGGAGGCTATCCTTTGCCATATCGATATCTTTACAGGCACTCTTCGTTTTTTCATAATTGTAGCATCCACTCTTTCGGTCATATTTTTGGGATATAAAAACAGATATTTCTTTAAACGAGTAGCAAATTTGATCCAATCTTACAACAAAATAATGCTTATAGCAACAATATAACAATAAAAGTTTCTACTATTTCCAAAAAAGTTAGCCCTTTGCGCAAACTATTACAACAAAAATCCAACCTAGCCCTATCAGCGCGAAATGTGACAGAATTTAAATTGTTTTGCCTGCTCTCACGGTCCATTCTGTGACACGTTTAAGGCAAACCTAATAACGGGTTGCGCCGTCAAGCCACAAATATTGATGTTTATTTTGGCGGGGTATTCGCTCGGCGCGAGCCTGGGCCCCACCGCCGACGATGATCTGCCTTAGCCTATAAAAAAGCTTTAAAAAATACTGCCGGTCAACGACAAAACCGCTTAGGAATAAAAATTCCTAAGCGGTTTTGTCGTTATATGCCCATTGAATTAAGCTTTTAAATCGACCGTTAAATCTGCCAGCGCAAAGTCTATTCTTCCGCTTGAAACCTCGGCGGCGGCCACAATGACCGCGATGGTGTCCCCCACACGCACACGGCGCTTGCCGTCAGCAGTGGCGTACTGCATTCTGCCATCGTAAAGCATGCCCTCGCCGAGCGATTCGACCCGAACCAATCCTTCAACGGTATTTTCAAGCTGGACGTAGACGCCGTGCGCCGCCGCGCTCGTGACGATGCCGGTATAGCGCTCGCCAATGTGACGGCTCATATACTCGGCCTTGTAGCAGTCCTCGCAGGCACGCTCGGCTCCCATGGCGGCAAGCTCGCGCTCGCTCGACTGCTTGGCGGCCGACGCCGCAAAGGTACCAAAGCGCTTTTGCAGCTTAGGCTCAGGCTCGCCCTTGACATAGGCCGACAAAATGCGGTGAATGGCAAGGTCTGGGTAACGGCGTATCGGCGAGGTAAAATGCGTGTAATTAGCAAGCGCAAGGCCATAGTGGCCAAGATTTTTTTCGTTGTAGCGCGCCTTTTGCATCGCGCGCAGCAAGGCGGAATTGATCAGCACCGCATAGGGCGTCGTGTTGGCCCGCTGCAAAATGTCGGACAGCACCGACGGGCGCACGCCCGGCTGCACCTTACCCGAGAACAACCCGACCGCGTCGAGCAGCTCTTTGAGCACCGCCAGCTTCTCGGGCGCGGGCGTCTCGTGCACACGGAATACAAACGGCAGCTGCTGTTCTAGGGCCAGCGTCGCCGCCGCCTCGTTGGCGGTGAGCATCAGCTCCTCGATCAGGCGCTCGGCCTGCCCCTGCACGCGGGGCAGAACATCTACCGCTTCCCCGTTTTCATCCACCTTGATTTTCGATTCGGTCGAGCTTAAGGCCAGTGACCCGCGCGCCTCCCGCCGCTGTTGCAGCAGCTGAGCCAACTGTGCCATCTCGAGCAGTTGGGGCTTAACCTCGTGATATTTTGCTTCGAGCGCCGCGTCCTGCTCCCCGGCCAGAATGCGGTTGACCTCGTCGTAGACGCCCTTGACGCGGGAGCGTATCACCGTTTTGGCAAAGCGATAATCGGTCAGCGCCCCGTCGGGGTCAAGCGTCATCAGTGCCGAAAAGGCGAGCCGATCCTCCAGCGGATTCAGCGAGCAAGCTCCGTTTGAAAGGGCGGGCGGCAGCATCGGCACAACCGAATCGGCAAAATAGACCGAGGTACCACGGCGGTACGCGTCGTTATCAAGCGGACTGCCCGGCATGACGTAATGGCTGACGTCGGCGATATGCACGCCCAGCGCCCAGCCCGTTTCAGTTTTTTGCAGCGAGATCGCATCGTCGATATCCTTGGTGTCGGCCCCGTCTATCGTAAAAATAGGCACATCGCGCAGATCCAGCCGGTTGGGTATTTCCGATGCGATGTCGCACTCGGCAGCCTTGTCAGCAGCCTGCAAAACCTCGGGCGTGAAACTGCGGCTGATACCAGCGGCATCAAGAATGGCGTCGCAGCAGTTTTTAGCCAGCGTGGCACTGCCAAAGCGATTTTCGACCACCGCACGGTAATCGCGGTGGCTGTCGCCCTGCTGCCGGATGGTGGCGACGACCTTTTCGCCGATATCCGCCGCGCGGCGCTGCCCCTCGATCAACAGCGGCGCAAAGGCGGTGTTGTCGGGAATCAGCTCAAGTTCGCCATAGGCGTTGGGCTTTGCGGTACCAGACAGGCGCACGCGGGCGCGCTCTAAAAACGACAGCACCTCGCCCGCGTCAAGCTCGCCGTCGGACTTCTTGACCCGGAGCATGACGCGGTCGCCCGGCATAGCCCCCATGAGCTGCCGCCCCGGTACAAAAACGTCCCGCTCGGCGCCGTCGGGGCGCGCAAAACCAAAGGTGCTCTTGACCTTGATAATGGTGGCAGGCCGCGCGCCGACATTTTGCGAGAGGACGACGCGGCGGTTTTCGCCGATAATTTCGCCGCGCGCCTGCATGCGGTTGATAAGCTTTTGATACTCGTCGATATCCTTTTTATCTACCCCGGCGCGGCGGCGCAGCTCTTTATGCGCAATCGGTTTCTGACCGCTCTTGCGCAACTGTACCCGAACCCTTTTTTCTAAATCTGACATATACATTTCCTTTCGTGCCACTTCATATAGTCAAACCACCTGAAGATAGCAATGGGATTAGCGCGTATATTTTGTGTTTGGCAAGTCGAAAAACGCATGTGGGCTGGCGCCCACCAAGGACAACAACGCGGCCAGCCGCAAAATAGACCGCCAAGAGCGTCTTGTTTTTAAGTTGGTTTGGCTATAAATTAAAAGTAAGCAGGCCTTGTGTCATGCACCGCAACGATTCCGTTAAGCATAACATCTATGATTGATGATAAAAAAACGGAGTTCCGCCACAAAAGCAGAACTCCGTCACCATATTCAAAGACTATCTCAGCGAGGCGAAAAGCACAACCAAA
>DALYYK010000232.1:0-4991 GCA_031983305.1 Candidatus Fimivivens sp.
AAAATCAAGAAAATTAGGATTGCGAAAATAAGCCCACCGATTGGCGTAGGCGACAGCCGCGCGCCGGTCGTAGGTAATATCCACAAGTGGCATGGTCTTGCCCCTTTCTACAAAGTTTTATTCCTTTTTCATGTTATGATAAATTGTATTGCAGTGTTCCCGACTTAAAACAATAATGATAAGGATGGCGTTTTTATGGCACAAATGCAAGAAAATCTCACCGCGCTGCTCGAGCCGATGCGGGGTTATTTTGGCCGGGGCCAAACGCTGCCGGTCGCCGCGCGCAGGGCGGCGCTGCTGCGATTAAAAAGCGCGCTGCATCACCATGAACAGGCCCTTTATGACGCTGTAAAAAAAGATTTTGGCCGCTGCGCCTTCGACAGCTGGAGCTGTGAGTTCCTGATGCTGCAAGAGGAGCTTGCGCTCGCCATCCATTCGCTCACGCGCTGGGCCGCCCCGCGGCCGGTGAATGCCGGTGTGATAAACGTCCCCGCCCAAGCGGCGGTGCGCCCCGAGCCGCTGGGCACGGTGCTGATTCTCTCACCGTGGAACTACCCCGCGCTGCTGGCACTGGCCCCGCTGATCGGGGCGGTGGGGGCGGGCAACTGCGCGGTGCTAAAGCCCTCTTCTAACACGCCGCACACCTCAGTGCTGCTCGCGCGCATCGTCGAGGCAGCCTTTGACCCCCGCCACGTCACGGTGCTGACGGGCGATCACAACGTTTCTGACGCGCTGTTAAACGAACGCTTCGACCTGATCTTCTTCACCGGCAGCCCCGCCGTCGGGCGGCGCGTGATGCAGGCTGCCGCCCGGCATCTGACGCCGGTCATCCTCGAGCTGGGCGGCAAATCGCCCTGCATTGTCGACGAGACCGCCGCGCTGCCGCAGACGGCAAAGCGTATTGCGTGGGGAAAATTTCTAAACGCGGGTCAAACCTGCGTCGCGCCCGATTACCTGCTGGTACAAAAAAGCGTTGCGCCGCACCTCGTACTGGAACTCAAGCGCAGCCTTAAGAAGCTTTATTACCCCTGCGGTAAGCTCACCCCCGACTGGCCCCTTATTATTACACCGCAGCACACCGAACGGCTGGCCGGACTGCTCAAAGGGGAACGCATTGTGTTTGGCGGCGGCTTTGATATCGATAAACGCTTATTTGAACCAACGCTGCTTTTCCCCGTCTCTCCCCAAGCCCCCTGTATGCGGCAGGAACTGTTTGGCCCCATTCTGCCGATTGTGGTGTACGATTCGCTTGACGAAGCCATCGGTCTGATCCGCAGAGGTGAAAAACCGCTCGCGCTCTACCATTTTTCGACCGATAAACGGGCGATTGCGCGGGTGCTGTCCCAGACCTCGGCGGGCGGCGGCTGCGTCAATGACGTCGTCATGCATGTTTCTTCGCCGCGTCTGCCGTTTGGCGGCGTCGGCATGAGCGGCATGGGGCGCTACCACGGCAAGGCGTCGTTCGAGGCCTTTTCAAACCTGCGGTCGGTGCTGATAAAATCTCCCGTTCTCGAATTGCCGCTGCGATACCCTCCCCATTTTAAAGGCAAACTTTTGGCCGCAAAGACGATGCTTTCTAAAATTGCTTATTTACAAAAACGATCCTTCTGATAGAATGGGATAGGGTAAGGCTGCCGGTCAGACGCCGTGCTCGCAACTGACCGGCCCGAATATATCTGCACGAATTGAGAGGGGCGACTTTTTTGCAAACAAAAATTTTTGAGATTATCATGCTGCTCTGCTTTGGCGCAGCATGGCCGGCTTCGATTCACAAATCCTATACGGCCCGAACCGCGAAGGGCAAAAGCGTCGTCTTTTTAGTGACGATCATTATCGGTTATATCAGCGGCGTGATCAACAAGCTGATCAACTCGCCCGATTATGTGATGTATCTGTACATGCTCAACCTTGTTATGGTCTCGACCGACCTGGTGCTGTATTTTCGCAATAAGCGCCTGGACGAGCTGGCGGAGAAAGAAAAGTCCTGCTGACACCGCCCGGCGCGCGGCCATCGCGGCCATATTGATCTAAAACGGTAAGGCTACAAGAAAAGCCCGCTGTGACCTTGCGTCACAGCGGGCTTTTAAGCGCATCAAAATGCGCTGTCAGACCGTCATACCGGGCAGAATACGGATGGCGATGTTAAAGTAAACGAGCAGCGACATCGCGTCGACAATCGTCGTAATCATCGGGCTGGCCATCAGAGCCGGGTCGAGCCTGAGCTTGGTGGCGATCAGCGGCAGCGTGCAGCCGACAATTTTAGCCGCGACCACCGCGCAAAAAATAGTCAGCGAAACCACGGCCGCAATGCGAGCATCGTGATACATCAGTATAATGCGCACATAGTTAACAACCGCCACACAGGTGCCTGCCACAAGGCCGACACGAAACTCCTTCCAGAGAACCGCCAAAAGGTCCGAGACCTCTATCTCACCGAGCACCAGGCTTCGGATAACCGAAACTGAGGTTTGGCTGCCTGCGTTGCCGCTGGTATCCATCAGCATGGGGATAAAGGAAGAAAGCAGCAGGTTGGCCGCCAGCGCGCTGTCAAAGCTCCGAATAATCATGCCGGTAAAGGTGGCGGAAATCATCAGCACCAGCAACCAGACAATGCGCTTTCTGGCAAGCGTAAAAACACCGGCCTGCATATAGTTCTCTTCGATGGGCTCCATAGCCGCCATCTTATAGATATCCTCGGTGGTTTCCTCTTCCATAACGTCGACGATATCGTCGATCGTAATAATGCCGACCAGACGGCTTTCGTTATCGACCACCGGCAGTGTAAACAGGTCGTATTTTTTGAATATTTCGGCGACTCCGCCCTGATCGTCGTGCGTTTTGACCGCAATGATATCGGTCTCCATAATATCACCGATCAGTTCATCGTCACGCGAGGCGAGCACGTCGCGCAGCCGCACCGTGCCCTCAAGCTTGCGGCGCGCATCGGTCACGAACAGCAGCGAGATCGATTCCTTATCCTCGCTCTGGTGGCGAACCTCCGCAATGGCGCGCTTAACGTCCCAGTTGCGGTCAACCTCCATAAACTCGATGGTCATCAGGCTGCCCGCCGACGCTTCAGGGTACATGAGCATCACATTGATCTGCCTGCGCGTATCGGGGTCGGATATTTTGATGACGCGCTTGACAATTGAAGCCGGCATCTCGTCAAGAAAGTCGACGGTGTCGTCCATGAACAGCTCGTCAAGAATGCCTGCCAGCTCTTTATCGGTGATGCCCTCTACAATGCGCTGCTGAAGGTCACGCTCGAGATAAGCGAATACCTCGGCCGCCATTTCCTTTGGCAGCAGCCGAAACAGCACCAGCACACGCGGATCCTGCGGATATTCACCGATGGCCTCCGCGAAATCCACCACATTCATCTCTTGAATAATGCGGCGGACCTGAAGAAATTTTTTCTCATCAACAAGCCCTAAAAGGGTCTGCAACTCCCCAATGGTCTTCCCTCCCTGTCTTTGCGCGGCGGCAACACAGCGTAGCGTTTGCTGCCGCAGCGCGCACGATTAATTGAACCACATTTTTGCTTTTGCCGCCCTTTATAGCGCAACACCCCACTAATCGGATCGTCCTTGCGGTCTATTCTGTGCCTTACGGCGCTGTCGCCCTTGCCAGACACAAAAGATCCGTGCTAATTCTGTTCCGATTTTCAAGTTGTTTGACTATACCTATTAAGCTTTCCCCTTTTGGGCAGCAAAAAAATGACCTCAAAATTTTTGCGGTCATCGGCGTCAATGTATATCAAATTGGAAAGGCAGCCAAAACAGGCGCATTCTGTCCTAAAGCGCAATGACAGGACAATGAATGTGCGGTCGTAAAGGCGGTTTTCCATTTTGACTACTATGACCACCTGTTGTATCCATTCATTGTCACCTCCACTGCTCTTATTGTCTCTATTTTATTGTAAATAGAGCCGGTTGTCAATTCCGACAAAAAATAAAAATACGTCGAAGCGTCGAGAGAGCCCTTTGCATGGAATTCTCCCGACGCGGACAGCCGGCGGACGCATCAAACGCCGCTATACGCGCTGTGCGTTTTAAATGTAATTTTTAAGCTATTGCCTTGTTACGCTTTACCCTCTGAATGTAAAACGGTCAGTCCTGCATGACATAGCCGTCGAGGCTGCCATGCTGCTCCCAGTAATCAAAGCGCTTCATCGTTTCGGTATAGGTCTCCTGGCAGACGCCCGGCAACGCGCCGCCAAGTACCTTTGCAGCAGCCTTGAACCCTTCTTCAACCGCGCCGCGCAGCACCGAGATCTTTGACGTATCCCCGACCGAGAGCGAGACCGCCATATCCAACAGGCGGGTGGCCACGGCGTTGACGCCCCACGCTCCGTCCTTGGCGATCGCCTTGGCCGCCGTTTCGGGGGTATCCTGCGGGCTCAAGAATTGCGACATCCAGTCGTTGGAGTCGTTGACCACGCCCGGTTGCTGCTCTGGCACAACGCTCTGTACCATTTTTACCTGCACGGCCTGTCTGCCCATCATTTCGGTTATGAGCCGCTTCATGCGCTCGGCGCGCGCATCCTTGATCGCCTCAATCTCACTGCCGCTGAGTTTTTTCGCAGGACGGTAGCCGACCTCAGTCGTTTCGTCCGCTTTAGCGCGGACAAAGGTATCTTCTTTGTCGCGGGCGACGGTCTCATGGACTGCTTCCCTTTCAAACGCGGCGCTGCCGGCTTTCTTTTCGGCGGCGGTCTTTTCGGCGCCCTGCGTATAGCGCGTGCCGGACGTAATCTGGCTGATTGCCATTTCAATTCCTCCTTTTATCCTGTTAATAGAGCAAATGATTCTTATTATTATATTCGGCAGATATTTACAAAAGTTAAATCCCGGATCGACGCTTGCAGCGGGCGGACGTTTGTGGTAGGATTTTAATAAGTAATAGGAATTTTATAGTAACGGAGGATTTTATCATGGATGTGTTTGAATGCATCAAAGAACGGCGCAGCATACGCGATTTTGAAGAAACCG
>DALYYK010000233.1:0-4950 GCA_031983305.1 Candidatus Fimivivens sp.
GATGGAAGCGCCGCCGTGCCCAAGAGGCCCGTCTGACCTAGGTGGCGCGCATAATCACGTAACAAGTCTGGGCCGGGTAGGTAGGTAACACTTTCACGTAGGGCATAGTCAACAACCGTTTAGGCCCTCAAGCCCTGCCGTTCCAAAATCCCACCGGAGGTCAAGGGGGCACGCGGGGGGACAGAGTCCCGCCCGCGAGGCGCTTCGCATCTGTAACGTAGTGGAAGATGCCCGCATGTTCCGCAGAACATGCAAGCGCCGGGGGGTGGGGGCGTTCCTGCGCAGCAGCGCTAAACAAACATATCCGTCTTACAACGGTTGCCCAGAAAGGCATGGGGCATCCGCAGCCGTGTAGCGGTAGGCTGCTAAGAACGGCATGCCCGCCGTTTTCGCCCCGATCAACAAAGGCCAAGGCCAAAGATAAAAGCACGAATGCCGCCCTCATGGCGGCATCGGGAGAACCCCTTGCGGGGGCTCTCCCACGCAAAAACAGTCCCCCGGACTGTTTTTGCGCCCTCTCCTGCGCTTTTTTTCGATCAAGCACGAAAACACGAGAGCACGCGGGGCCTTGCCCCGAACCCCACAAACTTTTGAAAAAGTTTAATCAAAACTTTAATGCTTCTTTCAAATTATAAAACCGCAATAAATTTTAAGCATTAGAACTCCTCTTTTTCAGGAAAAGCAAAACAAGTATAATACTGCGCGTCAGCCCACGCCCACGCATAACGCCCCGCCTCCACCACAAAAGCCACCGGCTTTTGCGCAGCAACAGGCTTTTCCGCCATCGGCGGTTTTGGCAAAATAAAACAAACCAACCCCAATACAATAACCGCTTTTTTCATTAAAATCCCTCCCACTGCTATCATTCCCACCAATCCCAGCAGCTATTTCAAATAAAAATTTTATTCCTTTTCTAAACCGCTGCATTCTAGTTGCAATTTACGTCGGATGATGGCAAAATATAAGGATAACAAGAGTGTTTGGAGGAAGCTTATGAGCCATCAACTGGTATTAGTGATCGACTTTGGCGGTCAATATAACCATCTTATCGCGCGGCGCGTGCGCGAATGCGGCGTTTACTGCGAGGTAAAGCCCCACACCATCTCCGCGAACGACATTAAAGCGCTCAACCCCATCGGCATTATTTTCACCGGCGGGCCCAACAGCGTTTATCTTGAGAACGCCCCGCAGATCGACCCGGCGGTGTTTGAGCTGGGCATTCCCGTACTGGGCATCTGCTACGGCGTGCAGCTTATCGCGCACACGCTCGGCGGGCATGTCACCAGCCCCGACCACCGCGAATACGGCCGCACCGAGACAAAGGTCACGCAGCAAAGCGCGCTGTTTGACGCGCTGCCCGACGACTTCACCGCGTGGATGAGCCACACCGACTACATCGACGCGCTGCCCGCGGGCTTTACCGCCACCGCGACCACCAAGGCCTGCCCCACCGCCGCGATGGAAAACGTCGAGAAAAAAATCTACGGCCTTCAGTTCCATCCCGAGGTCAACCACACCCAGAACGGCATCAAAATGCTGCACAACTTCCTCTACCGCGTCTGCGGCGCTGCGGGCGACTGGACAATGAAGGATTACGCCGTGACGGCGGTTGAGCAGATCCGCAAAACCGTCGGCGACGGCAAGGTACTGCTGGCTCTTTCGGGCGGCGTTGATTCCTCGGTTGTCGCGGCGCTGATCGCCAAGGCCGTCGGCAATCAGCTGACCTGCATCTTTGTCGACCACGGCCTCATGCGCAAAAACGAGGGCGACGAGATTGAAGCCATCTTTGGCCACGGCGACATTCATTTCATCCGCGTCAACGCCGCCGACCGCTTTTTGGGCAAGCTGGCGGGCGTTTCGGACCCCGAGCGCAAGCGCAAGATCATCGGCGAGGAATTCATCCGCGTCTTTGAGGATGAGGGCCGCAAAATCGGCTCGGTCGATTACCTCGCGCAGGGCACCATCTACCCCGATGTTGTTGAATCAGGCGTCGGTGAGGCCGCCGTCATCAAGAGCCACCACAACGTGGGCGGTCTGCCCGCTGTTGTTGATTTCAAGGGCTTGGTCGAACCGCTGCGCATGCTGTTTAAGGACGAGGTGCGCGCGCTCGGCGAGCAGCTCGGCCTGCCCGCCAAGCTTGTGTGGCGTCAGCCCTTCCCCGGCCCGGGTCTTGCGATCCGCGTCATCGGCGAGATCACCGAGCAGAAGCTCGCAATTCTGCGCGAGGCCGACGCCATCTTCCGCGAGGAGATCGCCGTTGCAGGGCTTGACCGCAGCATCAACCAATATTTCGCCGTCATCACCGACATGCGCTCGGTCGGCGTTATGGGCGACGGCCGCACCTATGATTATACCCTCGCGCTGCGCGGCGTGACCACCACCGACTTTATGACCGCCGACTGGGCAAGAATCCCCTATGATCTGCTCGAGAAAATTTCGGGCCGTATCATCAACGAGGTGCGCGGCATCAACCGCATTGTTTATGATATCACCAGCAAGCCCCCGGCGACGATTGAGTGGGAATAATTATTTAAACGCAGACCGCCCCTTAAACCGCTTATTTATGCGGTTTAAGGGGCGGTTTTTATCTTGGCACTATTGGGTCTTATCATTTCAGTTGAATGTGTTTTAAGCGCATTTCCAAGTCGTACAAGTAAATCATTGCGTTATCGGCTTTTAAATCCCCATGAGTTACAGAAATATTGATGCCCGCACAATTCCCTCTTTGTGCCGATTTAAAGCGCAAAACCATGTCGCAAAATTTATTTTATTTGAATAGTTAAGCAGGTTGGGAATAGGCGCAAATCAAATCGTAAAGACAGTGACTATGCTTAAAATGATTAAATGAGATTGGTAAATGCGGCCTTCACTATATGCTCCAACCGATCCGCCGTCTGTCGCCAGCAGTTCGCTTCCCCGACCGAAAGCACGCGCGAAAAACGGCGGCCTTCCTCCGGTGTGGGATATTCCAGAAACTCGAAAGAACCGGGTGCGCACTGCCACGCGTCAAAGCCCTGCGGATCAATGGCATCGCCGGTCGCACAATCGAGAAACACGGCGCGCGCACCCGGCCGCCACGGGCGGGCCAAACACAGCCTGTGCGGCCTATCCGAAGTCATGCGGCAGCGGTCAAAAATAAATCCCAAGCCGTTTTGCTCTGTGCTGGGCGCCGCCAGATAACCCGCGCATTCCCCTGCTCCGTGCAGACGGCACCGCCGAAACAGCGCGTCACCGCCACCAAAGATAACATCCACATCGCCGGATATGTGACAGTCCTCATACAATTGTTTTGTCGGTACGCGGGGCGCATGCTGGCGGGGGCCTAAAAAGCCATCCGGCAACCGCTCCTGCTTTGGCAGCGGCCCTACAAATAGGGTATCCTGAAAGCTTAAAAGTCGTACGTTTTTAAACCATGCACAGCGCGTATGCACAGCTGCCGCAATAGCCTGCCCCGCCCGTTCCCCATCCCCGGCGGCGTTCTCAATCGCCAGGTTTTCGACCATAAGCAGCTCGCCGTCAAAAAAAGCGGTATAGCTGCGAAATGTGCCGTTTTTCCGTCCGTCCGCATGGCGGTGAAAAGCGCCATCCCGCCAGACAATCTTCGTTTTCTCCGGCCCTGAACCCACCAAACGCAAAACCGGATGCTCGCAGAAAACCTTCTCACAAAATACGCCTTCCGCCAGCAACAGCGTCAGGGGTTGCGCCGCGGGCGCCAGTGCCAACGCTTGAGAAATGGTCGCGACATCGCCCCCCAGACCGACCCGAAGCGTCAGCATAAGCGCTTTAAATAAGCGACATCGTCCCTTGCCGTGGCCGGGTCCGTCTCTTCCCGGACAATATGCAGCGGTCGGTTGAGCTGTTTTATGCAGTTAAAAAGATAAGGGTAATCTAGAATAGATTCTGAAAAACGCGCGGCTTTTTCCCGTTTTCCGTTCACAGCGCGGATGCCCTTCATATGAACGATTCTTATGGCATCCCCCAAAAGCGTGAAGGCCTCGTCCCAGACGGCATATTGATCCTCAAAATGGGGGATATCCAACAAGTTCGCGGGGTCCAGCGTTATTTTTAAATTTGGGCTTTTCAAATCATCCATCAGCCTTTTAGCCAGCCGAGCATCACTCAAGGCGTGATAATAGACAGGCTCCAGACAAACCGAGACGCCCAGCGCCTCCGCCGTCGGTAAAACTTCTTCCATGGAGCGCACCAGACAGCGATAAGCCTCTTCGGGGATCGTACCGGTCGGCTGCTTTTGCATGGACGTCGTCTCGCTGGCTACTTGTGTCAGCCCCATATCACTTGCCATCCGCAGGCCCACAAGGAACTGGTCAACAGCCTTTTGACGCGCGCTTTCAACCGTCAGCCCAAGCTCCATATAGACCCCCAGCGTTCCAAGCGCCAGCTTATTTTCTTGCAGCGCCTTTTGCACTCGGGTAATATGCTCGGGCGTCACATCGTAATAGGACGAAACGCCCTCAATCGCTTTTTGAAAGGCCAGCATAACGCCCTCAAAACCATCCGCCGCAATGCGCGAAAACAGCGTTTCCGGCGCTTGGCGTCCATAGTCATGTGCGCGGGCAGCAATAGTCAGCATAGCGCAAGCTCCTCTCATTTTAATGATGGGGTGCTTTTCTACGAAAGCACATCTCGGTGTAGGCCAAAAGCATTGGGGCCACCCCTTTGGCTTCGTTCTCCACCACCGGCTCGCTGAAGTAGTAGGCGAGACTTCCGTCCCGATCCTGCGGGCCGCCTAAGCCCGCCACCAGACAAATACCCCCCAGCACAGGATGACCGTCGGCATCGACCTTGAGATAACGCCGTGCCGTCCCCCAAAAGGCCTTCTCCCCAAATTTCGCGTATTTTTCGGGCAAGAAACCCAGCCGGACCGCTTTTAGAATACCATAAGCCAAAATGGCGGTGCCGCTGGTTTCGAGATAATTGCCCGATTCGTGC
>DALYYK010000234.1:0-4942 GCA_031983305.1 Candidatus Fimivivens sp.
GCGTGACGTCGCCGGAGGTCGTGGTAAGATTTCGGCTGTAGTGGCCGCTGCGGTATAGGATAGTGGTTGTTGACTAACAAGTCGCGCCGTAATTTTTTTCGAGCTGCGCGAGACTTTGTATAATCGGCACTAGCGTCAGTCGGCGAGAGCGTCCCGCTGAAAACAGGGGTAGGATGTCAAACGGCGGCATGGTTCCCAGCTCGTCGCAAAAAAGAACCACGCGGTTTTTTAGCTTGCCGCCGTTCTCATCGGCGACAGAAAACAGCTCACGTGAGAGATTCTGAATCATCAGTCCGGCCATGAAGTTTTTGGTGGCGTCTTCCTCGGGCAAAATTAAAAAGATGGCTGATTTTTTGTTCGCGAAGATTTCGGCGTCGATGGCGCTGTCGAAGCACAACACCTGCTCGAGTTCGGAGTCCAAAAAAGCGTTGAGGCGCGACAGCACGGTGGACATGACCGACGCCATCGCCTGCTCCGCGCTGTTTAAGGCGGCGCCGGCAAACCAGCGGGCCTTATGATCGTCAGGGAGCTGCTGCATTAGAAGCTGAAACTGGCTTTTCCCCTTGACTCTGGATGGCCCTAATAAATCTTGCACCAGCTTAAAAACAGAAACGATATGCCGCTGCTCCTGCGGGTTTTCCTCTGTGGGCGGCAGATATTCCGCCAGCAAAAGAACGACCGCCGTCAACAGGCCCTCGGCCGCGTCGTAGAAAAAAGCATTTTGCCCATGATCGGCATTCCCGTCAGGATTGACGATGGTCTTGGCTAAAATCTTGGCGTACTTTTCAGCCTTGGCTCTGGTCGCAAGGTTGTCGGGATCCTTGCGGCAGATATCCATGTAGCGGTTGATGAGGGTTAGCAGATTGCTGCCGTCTGAGCGGCTGGGGTTTCGCAAATCGATGACAGCCAGATTGTATCCATAGTGCTTTTTAGCAATATATCCGTAGTTGCGCGCGAGATCGCCTTTGGTGTCCAGCGCCAGAAAGCTCATGCCGCTGGCGCAGGCGTATTCGAGATTGGGATACAAAAAATATGCAGTTTTGCCTACGCCGGATGCGCCGATCATGAGGCAGTGGACATCGTCGGTATCCACCAGCGCCGTGACTTTGTTTTTTGGGCCGACGCTGCCGAGTATGATGCCCTGGTCGGCGACAGTGGGCAGGCATATCCCCCTTCTCCACAGCTTGGGGCGAAAGGGGATGTGCCGATAGGTGCTTTGGATTTCCTGCTTCGACGCGAAGCGCGCCGTGCCGTGCTGACCGTCCCCCACCGTGCGGGATTTGATGCCGTCGAGCGTATAGTGGTGCGCCAAAAGAGAAAGGCCGCCAATGACGCAGAACATCACGGTGGCCGCTGCAATTAAAATATATACTTGGGATAACATAGAGAACTCCTTTAGATTTGGTGTTTTATGGTTTAATAAAACACACCAACCGTCCTTTTCCTTTATCCACACACAGCCTTCTTAATCCCATATAATGTACAAGAAGTTTTTATTCTGATATTTATATAGAGATTAGAGGGATCTTTGATGAGCGATATCGCGCTTCAAATAGAACGCAGTCATGCGGGCGCCGTAAACACGGGCGGTAATGTTATCTTTGACAATATTGTTTTTATAAACGGCGACATCAGCTATAATGCGGCTACAGGGGTAATGACTATCAATAAAACCGGCAGGTATGTTTTTCAATGGCGGGTTGCGGTACAATCCTCCGCTTCTATCAACGGAAGCGCCTTTGCGTTATCTTCGTCTCAAGGCGATCTTTTATATGGAAATTCCCCTTTAAAAACCGACGAGGTAAGCGGTACGGGCATTATTGAGGTGAGCTTTGCGCCCGTAACGGTAAGGCTCGAAAACAGCAGCAGCGCAGCGATTTATTATTCAACGATCGTGCCTGTAAAAGCCTCCTTCACGGTGGTAACGGATGATTCAGGGGGACGTAAAATAGACAACTTTGTGTATACAAACGAATCCCCCTCCGATGAGAGTATTCCTATTTCAGTGGGCGCCGGCGCATCCATTTCCACACCGAGCCTGGTTATAGCTGACCCTTGTGATGTTTTAATTCAGGCTACGTTCCCTTTTTCCTTTATTTTAAATCCCTTTGACGCGTTTTATATATCTTATAGTATGGGGCTTTACAGGAACGCGACGCCAATTTCTTCGCAGCTTTTTATAGACGCTTTGAATGTACCCACCACTAGTTTTTATCAAGCCAGACCCATGAACATCCTGTATGTGGATTCTCCACCCCCCGGAAATTATGTCTATAGTTACCGTATCTATTTTGTGGTTGTTTCAGAGGCGGGGAGTCTGGCATATAAGCCCACGCAGAGGACGATAACCGCAACGGTTCTCAGGCAGTAATTTAAACGCGGACGGCGTGCAGCCGATACGCCTTATTCTCGTTTGGATTTCAAGTTGTGACCAACACATTGAACAGGATATTCCTTTTAATGTGTTGGTTCTTATAGTCTGCATACCGTAAACATCCATGGTTGTGGAGTGGCCAATACAGTTGACCGCTCCACCTCTCCTATGCCATCTGCATTTCAAAGCCACTCTGACTTTGCTGTTCTGCCGCAACTAGATCATCATTCCAGTCCTTACCCTGTGGGATAAGTCGCTGGGAGGGATACCCCCTTTCGGCAAGCTGGGTTTTCAGCCGTTCACTCGCCTTGTGTCCAGCCTCATCGTTATCCAAGCAGAGCGCTACCTGTTGGAGCTGCGAGTATTGCGCCAGCATCCACAGCATTGCCTGATCGCCGACACCGCAGAGCGCCACATAGCTGTGCTGCTGCCAGTCATCGGGGTGCAGCGTGATAGTTTACCGGATGGAATGGCAGGAACGGAAGTCGGTTACATTAAATGCCAGCTACATAACAAACATTTCTTAATATTGGGGACTTGAGACGCTTATGACCCGCCTCTTTGCTTTGTAAGACAGTTCCTGCCATAACCTAAAACCATGACTTGGAAAATCTATTCCACTTTACTTTATAATATCTGTCTACTCTTTACTCTTTTCTTTTGCAGTATTAATACGCCACATGCAATAGTTGCCAATAATACGAGTCCAGCAACCTTAGCTGTATTACTACTGTTTTGCGCAGTATTTGTTCCGTCTGAATGGGGCATAAAGGCATCTTTCTCAAAACCACCATTGGAAGGAGTAATAGCATTCAGCTTAACCTCATTTTCGGCTACATTAGATGCTTCAAGTTCCCAAATACCTCCGGCCATAGGAATAAGCTTTCCGTAATCGTCATGCGTATACCCCACGCCGCCCGTTTCAGGGTTACCGCCTTGAACAACCTGTACGATTTCATTGATCTTAGCATCCTTGTATAGCTGCGCAAGCAACGAAAGAGGATAGTAAATACGGCTCGTTTCAGACTTTTGTGCCGCCCCTGCTGGAATGTATATGTCTTCTTCACCATTCCAGCTAATGACAATCGCTATACCTTTGCTCAACAAGGCATCCATTACACTGGCAGGCATTTTGTCGTAAGATTTTGCGTTAACCTTTATGGTATCGCCCTCTGACACCGATATAATCTTACTTTCGACGGTCTCCCAGAAATTGTAGGCGTCTGTGCTCGACGAGTTGCCCCTACTACTAGAACCGCCCTTCGTGACGTCTTCTGATGAGTAAGTAATGGCATAGGTAGAAAATTTATCTGCATCAAATGTAAGTGTATGCAGCGTGGAATCATAAACCGGTCTTATGATCAGCGTTTTTCCTTCATGCACGCGCAGCACCGCATAGCCCGATTTCCCTCTCATATGCTCGGGGAGGTCCAGCACGATACGCACCTTCTGACCCTCAGGGGGCTGAATTGCCTCGTTTGAGACATTTTCAATTCCCATGCCGGAAATGGTTTTTAGAAGTTTTGCATCAAGATAAAGTCCTACTGTTGCATTTTTACTTCTTAATAGTATTGCATTAATAAGATCATCTTCAAATTCTGAGAGGTTGTCTAGCTTTTCCACAACAAGCTTAATTTCAACCTTAGCAGCAAACTCTGTGGAAAGCTTATCGTCCTCGTCTGTGAACATTTCGGTTAGGTTTTCCGCAGCAACAGAGGGGGCATCTCCCTTTATCTCAACCTTAGTATCCTTGTTGCCTGAAATCATCACCAGGTTTTCAACTACGCGCGAAGACTTGATATTAATCTGCTTGGTAATTGTTTGCCCGTCTTTGGTTGCCACAAGACTGTAGCTACCGTATGGAATAGCGATAAACTCAAATTTTCCTTCAGTATCGGTTATAATGGTAGCGCCAAATTGTGTGCCATTAGTACCGCCCTTCATAATTCTGACTTCTACGCCGGAGAGTAGCGCATGAGTAGTGCCATCGGTCACATTGCCTTCAATTGCACCGGCGGATGCTGATGCCGTTGTGATGGACAGTTTTGCCACGTTTGAAACAGCAGAGGCGTCACCGGCAGATACGACACAATAGTAGTAGTAATCGCCTGCCTTGGTGGTCGTGGGGGCATAGGCAGCAGCTATCCCATCTTTTATCTTTGTTCCATTTTTGGCGGAATTAGTGTTGCTGTAATACCACTGGTAAGCTACCGTTCCGCTGGATGCGCCCGCAACAACGTTAAAACGTGCCGCAGTTCCTACCATAACTGAAACGTCCTGCGGCTGCCTTGTAATTGTGACAGTTTCAACTACGGGCTGCTTAATTTCTATGCTGCTTGTTGGAGTACCGTCCGTTACGGTGATGTTTCCGCCAGAAATTGTGCCGCCGTTGGGTGTGGGCAGAGTGACAATAATCATATAGTCGCCGTCAGGCACACCGATAAAAGTATAATTACCATTTGCGTCAGCGGTAGTGGTGTGTTTGTTGCTGGGGTTATTTTTATCGGTGATAGTCACGGTTGCATCATGGATAGGTTTATCAACCTTGTCCTTGACCGTGCCAGTTAT
>DALYYK010000235.1:0-4915 GCA_031983305.1 Candidatus Fimivivens sp.
TACCGTGTGCCGCCGCCGTGTCCACCGCCCGAGAAGCCGCCGCCACCGCCAATGGACGCGCGACCGCCGCCACCTGCTGAGCGCTGGGCCTGACTTTGGGCCGATTTTGCCGTCTGATAGGTGATATGGTGGTAGCGATACGCCACAATATAGGCGGTCTGCGCCTGCCGTTGGTAGACGCTGGCATCGGGATAGAGCTTTTTAAGCTGTTCCATCACTTTGTCCGCAATACCCAGCAGCGCCGCAAAGATCAGATAGTCCTGCCAGATTATCGCCTCGGATACGCCGCGCTCTCCAATCAAAGAGAAATCCAACAGGTATTTTTTAAGGCCCAGCAACTCTTTGAGCCGGGTCAGCCCGCGCTCGGTCAGGCTCGCAAGCCTCCTGCTGCTCCGTGCCGACTGGTAGCAGCCGATGTTCACAAGCGTTTCCCGACCGTCCTGTTGGGCGCTCTGCACAATGGACAGCAGCGCTTGATAGTGCTTTTTACAGTAGTTTTCCAGCTCTCGCTCCTGCAAAATGTCGTCGCCGCCCGCCGCCGTCGTCAGCAGCTCATAGAGGGATTTAGCGGTCACGCTTCGAAACGCCGGGGGCTTCAACAGCCGTAGGGAGATCTTCTCTTTTCCCCCGCCCATAAAGCCCGCGTTATTTTCGATAATGGGGTCAAGACACCCTTGTGACAACAGCTTGATTAACGTCGCGGCAATGATGTCGCCATCGTCCTTTGACTGATAAAACTGTCGCGCCATCGCGTGTGCCGCCTCAAGATTGCCCTCTAACGGCGTGTCGCGGAAATAGTCGGCGGCTGCATAAAGCCGCTTGACCGCGCGCGCCTCCTTGCCACCCAACCAGATAAGCAGCCCGATCATAATCGGCACGACACACAGCAGAAAGATGAAAAGGCCTTCGCTGCTGTCCTTGCCGTAATCGCTGCCCTTGAAAGCGCGTTCTTTGACCGCCTCAAACGAGCCGGATACCCTGCGCGTGGGCTTCAAGACGCCCTTTTGCAGCTGTAGCAGAATAATCACGCTGTCGCTGCTTTTGGAAAGCGGCTTCTCAGTGTAAGCGGACACCCCGTCACCTTGGGTAAACCCGAGCTGTCCCGCAAAACCGAAGCCCCAGACCGCGGCGTTTTCCTTGGTGAGGGACACATCCTGCGCTTCAATATGCACGCTCACGTCGGTTGGCAACGTGCTCATGCCGCTGGGTACAAACTGGAATAAAAAGCCGTCTGCGTCGTCATAGGCGCCCACCAGCCCGCCTAGCTTGTATGCCACCGTGTAACGGTTATCGCCGTACTCCGAGATGCCCCAGCAGACCTCGTACCCGTCGTCCTTAGGGACAAGCCCGCATTTTCTCGCCTTTGCATCAAAGGAGGCTTTTACATCCCATTGGGGAAGGGTTTGATAGCGCCCCTTCCCGTCTGAGACGGTCAGCCCGCTCAGCGTCATTTCACCGAGGTTGGTAAGGGGAAAATAGCATTCGGTTCCCTCGGAGAAGCTGCCTTCCCACGTTTGCTCCACATAGGCTGAACCGTCGGGATAGAGCGTCACATCCACTTCAATTTTGGCTACCCGGTTGTCGGCAAGGGCAGAAACCGCCAGCAAGAGCGCGATCGCCACCGCGAAAAACACCGCAAATATTTTTTTCTTCATGGCGGTCACTTCATGTTGGGCATATCGGCCTTATCCCCCTGCGCCTCGAGATAATCGCGTTTTCCGAATCCCAACATCCCTGCGACCATCGAGGTGGGGAACATGCGAATCTGCCGGTTGAGCTTGGTGACACTGTCGTTATAAATCAAGCGGCTCTGGCGAACCATGCCCTCGTATTGGTTGACGCCATCCATGGCCTTCTGGTACCCCGCGTCAGCTTTAAGGGTGGGATATTGCTCTGCCACCGCCATGATACGCCCCATCGCCTGGCTGATGATGTTGTCCTGTGCCGCCGCCTCCTGGGCAAAGTTGTCAACGGTGATCGATCTGCGCGCCTTAATGGTCTGCGACAGGGTCTTATACTCGTGCTCGGCATAGCCCTTGGTCAGATCGAGCAACGCGGAGAGTGCATCCCATCGACTCGAGAGCTGCACACCGATTTGGCTCATGGCGTTATTGATATTTTCATCCAGCAGAGCGAGGGTGCGCTGTGTGGAAACAAACCACATGATGCTGACCGCCAGCACAACCCCGCCAATAATATAAGGCATCATCTTTCAGTCCTCCCGTCATACTTTTTATAAAACTTTCATGTTGAATGACCGCACGGCTTGCCTTTTCGCACGGGCGCGCTGGTAAGTCCCCCTTTTTTATAAGTTGGAAAACGCGCTGAATATTCCCCTATTTTTGATAGCTTTGAGAATAGCTTAGCACAAACCGATCACCTTGAAAACCATCAAGGATCATGATTTACACCTTTTAGGCATAAGCCCTTCCGAGGGCTTGTGTTTCTGTTGAATTTATTATCATTCTCTCTAAGCGTTTATAGATGTGAAAAGATATGATTGTTATTATTGTGTGTAAATTTTCATTTTTCTATTTGCCCGTGTGGGTTTAAATTAATCCTACGCTTTAGTGTCTATCCAAACCGATAAAATGCCACAAATTCGCCTAAA
Source organism: Candidatus Fimivivens sp. (assembly GCA_031983305.1). Classification (GTDB taxonomy): domain Bacteria; phylum Bacillota; class Clostridia; order Oscillospirales; family Ruminococcaceae; genus Yanshouia. The sequence goes on from DALYYK010000235.1 coordinate 2,612, forward strand.
TGAAATTTTATTGTACGAGATTTCTGCATAGAAAAAGAAGGTAGAAATTGAACTCCCCCAAGGGAAAGTTCAAATTTTCTACCTTCTTGCAGTTAGAGCATCTCCTTGACCCAGCCGGGGGTCAGATCCGGCAGCGGCAGCCCGGCCTCGCGGCAGCGGGTATATTCGGCTATGGCTTCACGGCGCTGCTGCTCGTAGGCATCCTTTTTTTCGGCCAATGCCAGCACCTCCTCGATGCGGTCGCGGGGTATGACCGTGACGCCGTCGCAGTCTCCCACGACCAGATCGCCCGGGGTGACGGTGACGCCACCGCAGCGCACCGGCTCGTTGATTTTTCCAGGGCCTTTTTTAGAAGGGCCGCGCTGTATATACCCGCGGGCAAAAATATTCAGTTCCATATCGGTCAGGCCGATCCGGTCGCGGATACAGCCATCCACCACAATGCCCTCAAGGCCGATCGCCTTGGCGGCGCCGCCCATCAAATCGCCCATATAGGCGCGATCAAAGCAGGATTTGCCGTCAATGACCATCACGTAGCCGGGCCGGCCTTGATAGATGGCGACGTGAATCGGAAAATTGTCGCCGTCCTGCGTTTCGACCGTACAGGCTGTACCGACCATTTTAATGCTTGGAACGATCGGCATGATATCATAATCCATGCAGCCGTCCCGCTCTATGCCCAAACCTTTCATGCCGTCACAAAGCTGTGCGGTGCCAAATTTAGCCGCGCGCGCGACAATCTGGCTATCAATCAGCTCGGGCAGTGGCTTATAAGGATTCATCCAGGAACGCCTCCTTCTTAAAAGAACAGATTTTTATATTGCACGATGGTGTTTACCACGTGCGAAACATGCGTTATAACCATCTCTTCGGCTGCGGCTGCGTCGTGATTGCGCAAAGCCTCGAGGATGGCCTCGTGCTCCTCCATCGAATGATCCGCCCGGCCAGGTACAAGCATGGTTTTGATCTGAAAGCGCTTTAGTTGGGTTTTGATGTTTTGTATAATGTCTGTGATAATCGGCTTCTGCGACGCCCTGTAGATCACATTGTGGAATTGGCGGTTGCATTCGCTGTAGGCATCAAAATCCTTTTGGGCACTCAATACCTTCATCTTGTCTAGCAGCGCGGCCATTTCGTCAAGGTCGCTTGGGGTGATATTTTTGGCGGCGTGCTGAATCACAATCTTTTCAAGCGCAATACGAAGCTCATAATACTCGGTCACCTCTCCCAAGTCCAGCGAGCGGATCGTGGCCCCCTTGTTGTCCTCAATCGTGACCAGCCCCTCGCGAGAAAGCAACATAAGTGCTTTTTTCACAGTATTGCGGCTGACGCCGATATCCTCGACAAGCTGAGCCTCCACCAGACGCTGCGCAGGACGGAATGTCCCATCCTGTATTCTGGACTTGATATACGCGTATGCTATTTCGTTGGCACGAACCATATATGTCACCTCAACCAGTGATTTCCATTATTTGATACATTCATATTATCATGATAAGGCTTCTTGATCTATAAAGCAATATTAATTATTGGGCTGTTTGGCCTTGCGCTTCGCGCGGATGTAGGGCGTGAGGAAAGAAATAACGCTGACAATAAGCACAACCAGCGCGATTGGGCGGGTGAAGAAACCGGCCCAGCTTCCGCCGGAAACGATCATCTGCTTTCTCAGGCCGTTTTCAGCGATTGCACCGAGCACAATGCCCAGAATAAACGAAGAAGTTGAATACTTGTACTTATCAAACATAAAGCCGAGAAAGCTAAAGCCGAACATAATCATCACATCATAAATATTGTTTCGCAGCGAATACGAGCCCAGCAAACCCAGTGTCATGATAATTGTGGCCAAAAACGGATAGGGCAGCGTCACAATGCGCGAGAACTGGCGCGCCACAAAAATCCCGAGTACAAACAGCAGCAGCGACGACACAATAATGCCAAACAGAATGCTGTAAAGCATATCGGGCTGATTTCTCAGCAGCAGCGGGCCGGGGATCATGCCGTGCATCGTAAACGCCGCGAGCAGAATGGCCGCAACGGTGCCGCCCGGAATGCCGAGCACCAGCGTCGGCACCAGCGACCCGCCCACCGCGGCGTTGTTGGCAGCCTCAGAGGCGATAACGCCCTCGTCGGCGCCCTTGCCAAACCGCTCGGGGGTTTTGCTCGCGCGCACCGCCTCGCTGTAGCTGATCAGCGCCGCGATAGAGCCGCCCGCCGCCGGAATAATACCCACAATCGTACCGATAATCGACGACTTGAGATAAGTTCTCCAATACTGAATGATATTCTTGATTCCGATAATTTCAG
>DALYYK010000236.1:0-4913 GCA_031983305.1 Candidatus Fimivivens sp.
GTTGGTTCACCGCGCGCCCGCGGATATGAGCCTGCTTAATACAAACCCCGTCTATGTCCGCTCTGACGAGGCGGTTGCCGGAAGGCTTCAGGGGGAGTGGCTTGCAAATTATCTCAAGGAGCGGGGAAAAAACGAGGTGCGCTATATCCTTCTTGAGGGGCAGCCCCATGCGCTTTCCGCGCGGCAGCGCACCGAGGCGGTACTGAAGGCGCTTGAAGATAACGGTATCCGCGCGATCAGCGTCACCCCGCCCATTGTGGCCAATTATGACCGGCATGAGGCGATGACTAAAATTTTACCCATTTTAAGGTCGGGCGTTAACTTCGATGCCATTATTTCTAATAACGACGCGATGGCCCTAGGCGCTATTGAGGCGTTTGAATATCTGAATATGGACCCCTCAAAAAAGATTATTCTCGGCATTGATGCCACCGAGCCTGCTATTCGCGCGCTTTTGGAGGGTAAGCTCGATATGACGGTGTTTCAGAATGCGAGAGCGCAAGGAGATGTCGCGGTCGCCGCGCTGATCAATATGATCAACGGAAACCCGCCCACGCAGGGAACCAACTATCAGCCGACACCCGATAATCCGCATGTTATCTGGATTCCGTTTGAGCTGGTCACAAGGCAGCAGATACCCCGCGATCTGCATTTTTAACCGATGCGGTAGCCCAATTCTGGTGATCTGAAAAACGCGCCCCCGGCGGCCAGCCGGGGGCGTTTTGGGGTCAAAGGCATCCTGCCGTTTGCAATTTAGCCCAATAGACAGCAAAGATAACCCGCATTTAGGAACTGGCTGCGTATTTAAGCGCCTAGATGGCCGTTGAAATCCTTACGAAAGAATACCGTTAAAAAGCCCGACGGGTGTGCCGGTTTTGGCACATCCGTCGGGCTTCGCATTGGTAAAAGCAGCGTGTGCTTATAGCGTGGTCGGGCGAATATTCCAGATCTCCTTGGCATATTCGCGGATTGTCTCATCGCTTGAAAACCGTCCGGCGTTGGCGATGTTCACCGCCGACATCCGCAGCCAGCGCATTGGGTCCTCGCGGTAGATGCGCCCGGCCGTTTCAGCCGTCTGCGTATAAGATTCAAAATCGGCCAAACAGAAATAATAGTCGTTTTGCAGCACCAGCGCATTGAAAATGGGCAGGAACTCCTCCGGGGAGGCATCGGCGAGCGTTTTATTGGTCAAGGCGTCGAGCATGCGCTTGATGCGGGGGTTGGTGGCATACAATTCAGCGCTGCGGTAGCTGTTTTCACGCCGGGCGCGCATAATCTCATCGACCGAGAGGCCGAAGGTGAAGATATTATCCCCCCCGACCGCCTGCGCAATCTCAATGTTGGCGCCGTCCATCGTGCCGAGCGTCAGCGCGCCGTTGAGCATAAACTTCATGTTGCCGGTACCCGAAGCCTCGGTGCCCGCGGTCGAAATCTGTTCGCTGATATCGGCGGCGGGAAAGATGCGCTGTGCCAGTGATACGTTGTAGTTCTCTAAAAACCGCACCTGCATCAAGGGGCTGACCGCCGGGTCGTTGTTGACCAGCGCCGCGATCGAATGGATCAGCTTGATGACCGTTTTGGCATAGACATAGCCGGGGGCCGCCTTGCCCGCGAAGAAAAAGACGGTGGGTGTAAAGTCGGTGCGGCCGTCCTCTTTAATAGCGAGATAGCGATCCAGAATTTTAAGCGCATTTAAAAGCTGGCGCTTATAGGCATGGATGCGCTTGACATGAAAATCGAACAGGAAGGTCGGATCTACCGGAAAATCGTGTTCTTTTTTCAGGAAGTTCGAAAAATCCACCTTGTTTTCGGCCTTGACCTGGGCGAGCGCCTTCAAAAAGTCCGCATCCTGCTCCAAGCCCCGCTTGGTGATCTCAGCAAGGCGGGTGGGCGTTTTGGCGGTCTGGATGCCCGCGGCATCCTCAAGCAGGGCGCTCAGGCGCGGGTTGCTCGCATTCAGCCAGCGGCGGTGGGTGATGCCGTTGGTCTTATTGTTAAAGCGGGACGGATAGGTCTTGTAAAAGTCGTTAAAAAGCTGGCTTTTTAAAAGCTGCGAGTGCACCTGCGCGACGCCGTTGATGCTGTGGCTGCCCACAATGGCCAGATGCGCCATGCGGATCGCGCCGTTGGCCTCGACCGCCATACGGGAGATGGTGTCAAGGTCATAATGATAGACCTGCCACAGCTCATGACAGAAGCGCTCGTTGATCTCGTGGGTGATCTGATAAATGCGGGGCAGCAGCCGCTGATAGATCTCGAGGGGCCAGACCTCGAGCGCCTCGGGCATGACGGTATGGTTGGTGTAAGAGATGACATGGCGCGTGATGTTCCACGCGGTCTCCCAGTCAAGGCCGTGCACGTCGAGCAGCACCCGCATCAGCTCGGGCACCGCAAGGGCCGGGTGGGTGTCGTTGATATGGATCGAAATATAGCGCGACAGCTCGAGGATGCTGTGGCCCTTCTTACAGTAATCCTTGAGGATGCTCGCAATACCGGCGCAGACAAAGAAATATTGCTGCTTTAAGCGCAGCACGCGGTTGTCAAACTGCGAATCGTCGGGGTAGAGCACGTCGGAGATGGCGCGCACCGACTGGCGGTAGGCCACGGCGCTCGCATAATCCCCCTTGCTAAAGAGCTGAAAGTCAAAGTCGCCGTCCTTGGGCTCGGCGCTCCAAAGGCGCAGCGTGTTAACCACATCGTTGCCGTAGCCGACCATCGGCATATCGTGCGGTATGGCCAACACCGTCTGGTAATGCTCATGGATAAAGGCCATGCGCCCGTCGCGGTACTCCTCGCGCACATTGCCGTAGAACGGCACCTCCACCGTGTCGGAGATTTTGGCGATCTCCCAAGGGTTGTCGGTCTCGAGCCAGTCATCCGCCTCCTCGACCTGATAACCGTTGACAATCTTCTGCTTAAATAAGCCGTACTTATAACGGATGCCGTTGCCGTGACCCGCAAAGTCGCAGGAGGCCAGCGAATCCATAAAGCAGGCGGCCAGCCGCCCTAAGCCGCCGTTGCCAAGGCCGTAGTCGGGCTCGAGCGCTAAAATATCCTCAAGCTTAAAGCCCAGCTGCGCGAGCGCCTGCCCGGCCTGCTCGGTCAGCCCCAGTCGATCAAGGTGCTTGGGCAGCATTTTGCCCAGCAGAAATTCCAGCGAGAAATAATAGACCTGCTTAACGTCGCTGCGGCGGTAGTGCTTGTTGGTTTTAAGCCAGTTTTTGATGATATAGTCCTTGGTCAGCAGCGAGAGGGCCTGATAAATATCTGCGGGGCTGGCATCCTCCACGCCTTTGGCCATGTGGGTCTCCAGCTTGGTGATCAGGTTTTCACGCAGCATCTCTTCGGTCATATGAAACATGTTGTTCAAATCCTTTCTATGGGTGGGGTCGGGGACCTATCGACAGAGCCACCCAAACCGGGTCGGCCCACAATACGCAGTGCGGCAAAGCTTTCGGGCGCGAGCAGCAGGTTTGTTCCCTCAAGCTGAACATCCCCGCCCGAAAATAGAAGCGTGGGCGCGCCTTCAAGCGCCAGCGTACCGGGTTGCCCGCCAAAATGCGCGACGCACAGCGTGCCTCCGCGCCAAAACGCGAATAGACCCGCCTCCTCCCGCAGGAGTGAGAATTCGGCCGAAAAGTCGGCGCGGTGGCTTTGGCGAAAACGTGACAGCGCCTGATAATAAGCTAGCAGCGTCTGATTCTCCTGCCCCCAAGGGTAGCAACCCCGGTTAAACGGATCTTCAAAGCCGGTCATCCCCGCCTCGTCGCCGTAATAGATGCAGGGGACGCCGGGCAGCGTGAACTGTAAAAACGCGGCGACCTTTAAGCGGCGGCAGGCAGCGGCGTATTCCGCATCGGTGAGCGCATAGTCGCGGCGCTGCGTCTTTTCGACCGCGTGCGTCACCCCCAGCGCGTTGAGAACGCGCATCGTGTCGTGGGTCGACAGCATATTCATCGCCGTATCGATCGCGGGCTGCGGATAATTTTCGAGTACCGACAAAATAGCCGCTTTAAACCGGCCCGAATCACCGTTTAAGGCAAAACTGATAATCGCGCTGCGAAAGGGGTAGTTCATCACGCTGTCGAGCTGACGTCCGAGCAGATAACGCCGTCGATGCCCCTGACTAATCTTGTTTGTGGCATCCTCCCAGACCTCGCCCAAAAGAAAGGCGTCGGGATTCGACGTCTTGATGGCGGTACGAATCTGATCGATAAAGCCGTCGGGCAATTCGTCGGCCACGTCTAACCGCCAGCCCTTACACCCCTGTGTCTGCCAATGCGACAAAACTCCCGCGTCGCCGGTGATAAACTCGGCAAAGTCGGGGTTTTCCTCATTCACCTCGGGCAGATTCGGAAAGCCCCACCAGCCCGCATACTGCTCGGGCCAGTCGATAAAGCGGTACCACGGGTAATAGCGCGATTCTTGGCTTTGAAAAGCGCCTAATTCGGGATAGTGCCCATATTGGTTAAAATAGCGGCTGTCCGCCCCGGTATGGCTGAAAGCGCCGTCGAGTATCACGCGGATGCCCCGGCTTTCACAGGCTGTGCAAAGTGCTTTAAAATCCGCTTCGTCACCCAGCCACGGGTCGATCTTAAAATAATCGCCCGCACCGTAGCGGTGGTTTTCGGGCCCCTCAAAGATGGGGTTCAGATACAGCAACGTGATGCCCAGCGCCTCGAGGTGATCGAGATGCGCGATAATGCCCCGCAGGTTGCCGCCAAAAAAGTCCTTGGCGGAATAGTCGGGCGTATCAAAAACCGATTGGGGCAGGCCCCCCCAGTCGTCACGGCGGATGCGCTCGCCCGGGGCGGGCAGCGGCGCAAAGGCGTCGCTTTTGGCAAAGCGGTCGGGAAAGATCTGATACATCACCCCGCCCTTAAGCCAGTCGGGTGTCGCAAAGTCGGCGTCAT
>DALYYK010000237.1:0-1047 GCA_031983305.1 Candidatus Fimivivens sp.
CCTCTCGCCGGAGGGGCTGCTCGTGCTTGAGCCTTTGAGAAAAAGCGCGCAGGGGCCCTTTCGGGGGGGATGAAAAAGCGCCTGTCGATTGCGGCCGCGCTGGTGGGACAGCCCGATTATCTGCTGCTTGACGAGCCCTTTGCCGCGCTCGATGCACCGGGCTGTCACGCGCTTTCGCTGCTGCTGTGCCGCTTAAAGTCGGAGGGTATGGGTATTTTATTGACATCGCATGAGCCGCAGCAGATTGCCGCGCTGGCCGACATACTGTTCCTGCTACAGGACGGGCGGCTCTCTACGGCGCTGGCGCTCAAAGACCTGCCCGAAGCGCAGCGCCAGCACCGCGTTTTAGCCTTGCTCTTCGGCAACACACACGCTATATAACCATGCCGCATGACGGCCATGAGAGAATAACAGGAGGATTTTTGATGAACGAGATGAACGACACCTATTCCAGCACCGCAGAGGCCATTGGCGTGCTGCCGCCTAAGAAACCGGGCAGATCAAAGCTGCTGATCGGCGTTGCGGCCCTTTGCGCCGTCGCGGCGGTGGCGGTAGCTGTCAAAATGACCTCGGCGCGCGACCCCAAAGCCACGGTTGAGGCTGCCTTTACCGCAACCGCCGCGCAGCAAAAGGCCGCCGTTGAAAAGATCTACCAAAAGATCCCCGCCGCAAAGCGTCTGTTTGAGAATGGAGGCGGCGCCGCCCGCACAACCGACTTTGATTTCACAGTAAAATCTATTGAGGATAATCCTTACGCGCCCTTTGCCAACGTCATTTTGAAAGACGCCGGTATCCGCGGCAGCTTTGCGAGTGATCCGGCACAAAAAACCGCCGCTTTAAACGCCTCGGTCTATCTCAAAGATGCCCCGATGCTGGAAGCCCGCGCTTTTATGTCCCCCGAATTGATCGCCGCGGGGGTTCCGACCTTCAGTAATACGATCGTCTCGTTCAACCCCACCTCCTTCGCGCAGGATTATGCGGGCAGCGCGCTGGGCGCCGTCTACCCGCTGGATACGCCGGCGCTTGAGCTGGCGCAGGGCCTGATCA
>DALYYK010000237.1:1057-4912 GCA_031983305.1 Candidatus Fimivivens sp.
GGAATATATCAACGCCATCGGTTCTATTTCCTCTGAGAAGCTACAGGCCGATATGCTGCCCATCTTAAAGGGGGCGCTGACCAACGCAGCCTATACATACGATAAGCAAAGTAAAAAGTATGTGGTTGAAATTCCTAACGACGATCTGAAGGCGGCTATTCTTAATTACTACCGCTATATCTATTTTGAGTCGGAGCTTGGCGCGGCGATCGAAAAAATGATGGGTCCCATCGCCTCGGCCACCACGCCGGGCCAGTCCTATGAGGACATGATGAACGCCGCCCTCGCCGGCATTGAAGAAAGCCTGCCTGAGATGGATGCGGTACTGGCGCTCGACATCCAAAACGGTCTGATTAAGACTGCCAACTTGACCTGCACCCCTGTCGCCGCCGACGCGGCTTCGTCCGACGCGGCTTCGACGCCTGAGGAACTTTTGCCCGCCCAAAGTACCCTCACGAGCCTGATCTTAGATTGCAGTTTCGGCGAGACCGCCAACACAGCTAAGCTGGTTCTCACCACCGACGACGCGACCAGCATGACCGTCGATGTCTCGGGCGCTCTTGAAAACGATGCATACACGCTGGATATGACGGCGGCGGTCGACTCCGACTACACGACGCTTAACATGCCGTTGACGATGCGCATTGCGGCCGACGGCGCGTATGCCTGCACCGCCGATATCACGGTGGATATGGGCGGCCAGCCAATGCAGGCCGGCGTCGCGTTTAACGGCACCGCCGTGCTCGAAAACGACACGCTCACCTTACAGCTCCCCGATTCCCGTATTTATGGCTCGGCGACCAACACCGCAACCGGCACACTGATCTTTGATCTTGACTGCACGAGCGCGCCGCTGACCGAAGCGCTGACCCCGTTTGAAAGCACGCCGCTCTTTGCGCTCAATGCCCAACAGCTCGGGCAGCTCGGCAACGAATACTCGGTCGGGTACGAGAATCTGGTCGGCCAACTGTTCAGCCTGCTGATGGGCTAATGCAATTTTAAAAACGCCCCGCGTTTCGCGCTGCGCTCACCGGTGACAATACAACAACCGCCCCTTCTCGCGCCGCGCAATACGGGCGAAAAGGGGCGGTTTGACGCTTGGCCTAAACGGCCGGGCCGTGGTATGATACTGCTATAGCCGCCTTGCAAAGTTGTGCGGGTTGGCATGCGTTTTGGCAACTGTAATAAAACAGTAATATTTGTTTAGCGCTGACGCGCAGGAACCCCCTGCCTCCAGCGGGGCGCAGGGAGATGGCGGATCCGCAGCGGGCATTCATGCCGCCCGCTGCGTTCAGCGCAGCCGGTTCGACCGCGAGCGCATATAGGCGAACAGTCAGAGTTCCCCGCCCTGATGGGGCTTAAAGAATATGGTTATTGGTGATTGTATGCCCTACGTTAGGATGTTACCTACCCATCTGGTGCCAGTGGGTGCGCATCCAGACTTGTTGCGTGATTATGCGCGCCAATTAGGTTGTCTGGCCTCTTAGGGCACGGCGGTGCTTCCGTTGCGCCGCCGTGCGGGTAACGTATGCTAGTCCGCGGAGTTGGCAAGACGGCGCGCGCAGCTAAGCATCAGCGAAGCGTAAAGCATAACTTTTACACTACAATCAAAGGCCCATATAGGGCCTACACCGCAAAAGGAGGGCGACACCGTGAAGCTGGTTTTTCAGAGCTGGCGCATCGCGCTGCGATATAGCGCGGGCGCGGTGCTGAGCATACTGGTCTGCCTTGCGCTGCTTGTCATGGCGGCGCTCGCGGCAGTGCGCACCGCACCGCCACCCGAGCCCATCAAGCTGGGCATCGTCAGCCTCGACGACTCCTCGATGCCCGCCACGCTGATTTCGTCGGTGGTAGCCTCGCGCTTTGAGGGTGTGGCCACGGTAGCGCTGCTGGCACCGCAGGATGATACCGACGGCTTTGCCGCCGTGCTGACGCTGCCCCGGGGCTTTTGGCGCAGCATTATGACCGGAGAAAATCTCGTTCCCGCGCTCACCGTCAACGTCTCCTCCCCGCTCGAAGGGTTGTGGATCGGCCAGCTCGCTGAGGCCGCCGGGCGCACGCTGCTGGGCGCGCAAAACGCCGTGGGCGGCCTGCTGGCGGCGATGGAAGTGCAGGGTCTCTCAAACGATGAGATCGATCAGAAGCTTTTCTCGGCCGATATGGCGCTGATGGAAAGCTACTTGACCCGCAAGGGCCTGTTTGAGAGCCAAACACTGCATACCACCGGCAACGTCTCGGCCACGCAGTATTACGGCGGCTCAGCGGTATCGTTCGTGCTTTTTACGCTGTTGTTTCTGCTTTTCCCATCGCTTCACGCGCTGCGGCGGTTTGCGTCCTTTTCGCGGCGCAGGCGTGAAACCTTTGTCGGTTGCCTGCTCTCCGCCATCACACTGTTCGCACTGTTATGCCCATTGGGCCTGCTGGCGCTGGGCGCACCGCCGACAGCGCTGCAACATATCAGCACGCTGTTGTTAATCCTGCTCTGCGCGTCGCTACTGACGCTCTGCGCCTCGGTTTTTCGATCCTCCGCCGCCTGCGCCGCGGCGGTCACCGGGCTGGCGCTGGTTCAGGCGCTGTTTGGCGGCGGACTGTTACCCGAAGCGCTGCTGCCCCCATCTCTGACCCCACTGTGTCGCCTGCTGCCGCTTTCGCTGATGCGCCGCCTGACCATTGACGCGGCCTTCGGGGCCGGATTTTCGGACGCTGCAACGGTTCTGATCTGGTGCGCTCTGTGCGTCGGGGGCGCGCTGGCGCTGTGGCTGCGAAGGGAGCGTGCCTAATATGCGCCAATTTTTGCGTCTTTTAATCCTGTTCTTAAAATACCGTCTTAAAATTGCCGCCTTTTGGGTCAGCGCCGGAGTGTTGCTGTTGCTTTTTGGCAGCTTTGCGCTGCTCTGCCCCGCGGCCCGCCCCGCCTCGGCGCAAATCGGGCTGATGTACGACCCCATCGACAGCGCTTTACAGTCGGCCTGCGCGCCGCTGCTGGGGTCGGATACGCTGCGCTTCGTCTACTACCCGCCCGAATCGTTCTCGAAAATGCAGCGGGATGTGCGCACCGGCGCGCTGCATTGCGCCTATCGTATTAACCAAAACGCCTCGTCGCCGCCGATCACCGTTTATGAAAATGATGGCGCGTTTCTAACGCCTGTGACCGATGAGCTAATATTTGCCGCCTGGTTTGAGACACAACTGCCGCAGGTTACCCTTGCGGTAGCCGAGCGGCTCAATGTGACCGACCGTCAGCTTATCTTAACCGAGATGCGGCGGTTACAGGCCGAAAATATTCCGCTGGAACCGGCGCTGACGTTCAACGCCGTCACGCCAAAAGCATCCGACGACGGCATGAGCCTTTCTCCGTTGCTCTACGCGGTGCTGGTTCCGCTGTTTTTGCTCTGCGTTATTTTTTCAGCATTGCTTTCACCGGGCCATGAACGGGAATTGACGGAGCTTTTGCAGCTGCGCTGCCCGCTTCCCAACCGTCCCGCAACAGCAGCCGCACTGGCACAAGCGCTGCTCTTTGCCGCGCTGCCCGCGCTCTGCGAGCTGCTGCTCCTGCTGCTGCGCATCGAAACAGGCTATTCTCTGACCGCGCGCCTCGCGCTGATCGCTGTACTGGCGCTGGCCGCAATGCTGATGGCACCGGTGGTTTCGCATCTGCGCCCCAGCCCCGCGCTGTTGTTGGCCGCCGTGCTATGGGCGGCTGTCTCGGTCATTTTTTCGGGGGCGGTTATTTCGCCCGAGGCGCTGGGGCGCTTCGGGATGCTCAAGTATCTGTCGCCGCCGTGGTATCTGCTGCGGCTTATGACGGTTTTAAGCTGATATCATAAAGTCGCCGACAAGGGGACAACACATAAA
>DALYYK010000238.1:0-4906 GCA_031983305.1 Candidatus Fimivivens sp.
GCCAGCTCGGCGGCTTCTTCCTCACTCTCGGTCAGCAGCAGCATGACGGCCAGATCGGCCGAATCAAGCCGGCCCGCCGCGTTGATGCGGGGCGAGAGCCCAAACGCCACCGATTCGCCGGTTAATGCCTTGCCGGTGAGGCCCGCCGTCTCGAGCAGCGCGCGCACGCCGGGCCGGTGCGAGTCGGCCAAAAGCGACAGCCCCCGCCGTACAAAACAGCGGTTCTCACCGACCAGCGGCACCACATCGGCCACCGTGCCGATGCACAAAAAGTCGGCATATTCCTCCAAAAGCGCTTCGCCGCGCTCGCCCTCCATCGCGCAGAGCAGCTTGAACGCGACGCCGACGCCCGAAAGATCTTTAAACGGATAGCCGCAATCGCCGCGATGGGGATTGATGACCGCCGCCGCCGCGGGCAGCGTCTCTCTCGGCTGATGGTGGTCGGTAACCACCACGCGCATTCCCAAAGCATTGGCGTAGTCAATTTCTTCAAGCGCCGAGACGCCGTTATCCACCGTGATGATCAGCGAGACGCCCATGCGGTACAGGTCGTCGATGGCGGAAATGCTCAGGCCGTAGCCTTCTTTTTCGCGGTGCGGAATATAATAGCAGCTGCGCGCTCCGATCGATTCAAAATAGCTCTTGAGCATCGCGGTTGAAGCGACGCCGTCGCAGTCATAGTCGCCAAAAATGCAGATAAATTCCTCATTCTCAATAGCATCCTGAATCGTCTCAAGGGCAGGAACCATGTCGCAAAGCAAAAAGGGGTCGCAAAGCACATCCTCGGGCGCGCAGTCTGAAAGCTGTCGGGCCTTATCAACGTCATAGCCCCGGGCGGCGAGCACCAGCGACGCCAGCTCGGGGATATTAAGCGTACGGTGCAGTTCTTCGGCCGCATCGCCATACGGTGCGGGAATATCCCAAATCTGTGCTTTCATTTAAACGCCCCCTTTTTGATGGTCATAGATAAAATTTATACCGCCACACGCAAATAGCGGGCGGCAAGCCCCATAAGGCAAGCCGTTATAGCATTTCTTTAGATAAACCGACATATTACCGTTAGTTATCATGTCAGCGACGTGACACTTTGCGCCACCGCAGTATAATTTGCAATAAAAATTATTATATCATAACCTTCCCTGTAATTCAATATTATGCCACACGCGTGCATGCATGGCATAATTGCGCGCCAAAGGCCGCAAGTCTCGATATCATAGTCCCCTTACGACTATGATACCATAGTGACAGGGGGCATTGAAGACAACGCCGCGCCTTTCGCGTCACTATGGTATCATCTCATAAAGAAGTGTATAACAATCGCTTATGATTATTCAATCATTTACAACATGGATTTGCGCAGCTCCGCGCCAGACTTAGGGGACAAATAACCGGGCGGCACGTCAAATACGGTCTTAGCGCCCTGCGCGCCCTCCCCCGCCATGCGGTATGCCGCACGGGCATAGGCGGCAAGCACCGCGCCGGTAAATTCCGGGTTGGAATCAAGCTGTAGACGGTACTCAATAAGATGCTTGTTTCCCACACTGGTATCCCCGCTGCGGATGACCATACCGCCGTGCGGCAGACCGCTGTGATCGCGCTGCATGGTTTCGGCGTCGATAAAGGTCACGGTGGTGTCATAATCGGCAAAATACGCGGGCATTGTCTTGATCTCGGTCTCAATACGCGCCCGGTCCGCCCCGTCCTTAGCCACAACAAACACCTCGCGCGTATGCTTTTCGCGGGTAGTAAGCTCAGGTGTCCCACCGCTGCGCACAGCCTCGAGCGCAGCCTCAACCGGCACGGTATACTGCCGCGCCTCTGCGACGCCCTCAATCCGACGCACCGCATCCGAATGGCCCTGACTTACGCCCTTGCCCCAGAAGGTATAGGCCGTACCCATCGGTAAAATCGCCTCGGCATACAGGCGGTTGATCGAAAACATGCCCGGATCCCAGCCACACGAAATGATGGCAACCTTGCCGCCCCGCTGTGCAGCCTTATCCACATTTTCAAAATGCGCCGGAATCTGGCTGTGGTTATCAAAGCTGTCGATGACATTATACATGGCCGCATACTTGGGAGTCTGAGTGGGCAGATCGGTTGCGCTGCCGCCGCAGAGCACAAGCACGTCAAGCTCGTTCTGCATGGTTTCAAGCGCATCCGCGTGCAGCACCGCTGCGCTGTCTGTTGCAATTTTGACCGAAGCGGGGTCACGGCGGGTAAATACCGCAACCAACTGCAAATCTTCGCTCTGTGTGATCGCGGCTTCTACCCCTCGTCCCAAGTTGCCATACCCAAAGATTCCAATACGAATGGACATAATGATCTTTCTCCTTTGCAATGCGTCCGCTAAGACGTGTGTGTGCAGTTTGCGGACATGTTCTTTTACTATGTTGGGCTATTATACCATGAGCGCAAGCAAATGGTATAATTGCCGCATCAAAAGTGGTTGCCGCGTTAAGCGGTGAATGGCGCAATCTCCCATGAGCGTAAGCGAATGGTATAATTCATCGCCGATAGGCGAGCCATTTAAAATAGTCGTATAATAGCCCGTCTTGCGGCTATTATACGATGATCGCAAGCAGATGGTATACGTTGCCCATACGACGGCGCAATCAAAACGCCGCCGTGCCCCGAGGACCAATCCAACCTAGGTGGCAAGCGTGCATAATCACGCAACAAGTCTGAATGCACGCCCACGAACGTTGGTAAGAAGGTAACGTCATTACGTGAGGCATACATTCACCAACAACCGTATTCTTTAAGCCCCCTCAGGGGGTTTGAGTTCTGACCGCTCGCATATATGCGCGCTCGCGGTCTAACGGCTGCGCTTGATCGCAGCGGGCGGCATGTGCCCGCTGCGGCTCGCCGTTCCCCTGCGCCCCTCTGGGGGCAGGGAGTGGTGGGGGCCGTTCCTGCGCGCGAGCACAAAATAACGGCCCCGCTTTATGACGGCTGACAAAAAGGCATAATTTACGCATCAAAAGGCAGTCGCCGCGTTAAGCGGTGGATCGTTCGCATTACCCGTAAAATAACCGCAAGGCGGCTATTCTACTCATTTACCGGCCTTGTATAGCGGTTCATGAGCGCCAAAGCACAGCGCAGTCCATCCACGGCAGCGCTCATGATGCCACCGGCATAGCCCGCCCCCTCGCCACAGGGATAGAGGCCGTCCAGACTTTCGGCCATACAGCCGTTGTTGCGCAGCACCCGCACCGGCGAGGAGGTTCTTGTCTCAACACCGGTGAGCAAAGCGCCCGGCGTGTCAAATCCCGAGAGCTTTTGTCCCAGAATCGGCAGCGAATGCCGCATAAACGCCGTGACCTGCGGCGGCAATATCGCTGTAATGTCCATCTCCTTTACACCGATTGGATAGCTTGGTTCCACCCGTGCAACGCTGCTGGACGACGGCTTTTTTAAGAAATCGGCCACCCGCATGCAGGGCGCTTTGTAATCGCTGCCCGCCGCTTTAAAGGCGGCCTGTTCCAACCCTTGCTGAAACGCGACGGCATCGCGCCAGCCGCTGCCATAGTCGGCGGCATCGACCGAGACCACCAGCGCGCTGTTGGCGTTCTTTAGATCCCGCGCACGGTAACTCATGCCGTTGGTAACCGTCTGCCCCTCGCCCGAGGCGGCGGCCACCACCATGCCGCCTGGACACATGCAGAAGGTATAGGCGGCGCGCTGCCCCTCCCGGTGCGACAGCTGATATTCCCCGGCAGGCAGGTTGGGGTGCCCCGCAAAATCGCCGTAGATTGCCCGGTCAATCTCGGTTTGCAGATGCTCGATGCGCACGCCGACCGAGAACGCCTTAGGCGTCAGGACCGCGCCGCTATGCGCGAGCGCCGAAAAGGTGTCGCGGGCGCTATGCCCGACCGCCGCGATGACCGCGTCGGCCGCCAGGGTGCCGCCGTTGCAGACCACGCCGCAGATTTCGCCATCCTTGACCTTAAACGCCTCAACGCGGCTAAGAAAGTGAATCTCGCCCCCCAGCGACAAAATCTCATTGCGGATGCTCTTAACCACACCGCGCAGCAGATCGGTGCCGACATGGGGCTTAGCTTTGATCAAAATATCCTGCGGCGCGCCATGCCGCACCAGCTCGGCGAGCACCTGTCCGCAAAGCGGGTCGTTGATGCGGGTGGTCAGCTTGCCGTCTGAGAAGGTGCCGGCGCCCCCCTCGCCAAACTGGACGTTGGTTTGAGCATCAAGCAGGCCGGTCTGCCAAAAGCGCTCAACGGCGGCGACGCGAGCTTCCATCGATGCGCCGCGCTCCAGCACAATGGGACGGTAGCCGTTTTGCGCGAGCAGCAGCGCCGAAAACATACCCGCAGGGCCAAAGCCGACGATCACCGGGCGGTGAGAGAGCGGCGTGTCGCCGGTTTTGATCTCAATCGCTGCCGGGGGCTTTAGCAGTGAGAGGTCTTTAATATGCGCTTTTAGCAGCTTTTCTCCGAGCGCGTCGGCCACCTCCAGCGCCACGGTGCTGACAAAATGTATAGGCAGCCGACGTCCCCGCCGGGCGTCCACCGAGCTGCGCACCACCTTGGCCGAAAGGATCTGAGACGCTTTTAACCCCAACTGCGCAACAGCGACCAAAGGCGCTTCTTCAACGCCCTGCGCCACCGACGTGCTGACCTGACTCAATTGCAAAAGCATAATTTGCTCCTTTAAATATAACAACAAATTTGGCACCTATTGGATAAAAGCATTTTGTCCGCAAAAACGCACTGTCAAACGGCCCTCACGCCTTGGGCCAAACCCCGCGGACAGCGGTCTTACCGCATGATGCTCTAGGATGTCCTATCGCAGAACTGATTGAACAATGCCGCGCGCGACAACAATTTTTGCCGTACGATGCCCTAGGGTCCCCTCTCAAAAGGCCCTTCTCACCTTAGGCGACGCT
>DALYYK010000239.1:0-4877 GCA_031983305.1 Candidatus Fimivivens sp.
ACCAGATCGTCGTATGCACCGGCCTTGCTCTTCGGATAGACCATGCGCAGCAATATTGGCGTTACGACGGTGGTGCCCACCACCATCAGCACAAGCGGCACCAGAAATATCGTGTTCATCAAGCCGGTGGCAATACCTTTATTGGCAACGATCAATGCCACCTCGCCACGTGAGATCATCCCAACGCCAATGCGAATCGATTCATCCTTTGTATAGCCGCACAGCTTGGCGCCTACGCCGCAGCCCACGACCTTCGTGGCAACCGCAATAAGAAGAATCGCGACCGATAATATGACAGTATTGATGTTGAGCGTACTGAGCGTCACCTTTAAGCCGATTCCGGCAAAAAAGATTGGCGAAAGCAGCATATAGGACAATATCTCACAACGGGACGACACATAGGTCGCGCGAATGGTGTTGGAAATAATCAGTCCGGCAATGAATGCGCCGGTGATATTGGCCACGCCGAAGGCTGCCTCGGCAATATAGGCATAGAAAAAGCAAAAAGCCAGCGAAATTATCGCAAACCGCTTGCGGTCCCACGCGGCCGATTCCATCCATTTTTCGATCAACCGGTGCAAGAAGCCGCCCACCAGCAGACTGATGCCAAAGAACGCCACAATTTTGAGAACGACGGTAATGAGGCTGACCGACGCGTCGGCAGCGCCAGTGACCATTGTCAGCAGCACCAGACCGATAATATCGTCGATGAGCGCCGCGCCAAGAATCGCGTTGCCCGAGTTGGTCGAAAGTTTACCCAGCTCTTTGAGCGTCTCAACCGTAATTGAAACCGAGGTCGCGGTCAGTACGGTGCCTACAAACAGGTTTTCAAGAAAGACCTCGTGACCGCGATTATAGAACGTTGCCAGAAAATAGCCGCCCGCCAAGGGAATCAGCACGCCACAAAGCGCAATAAAAAAGGCGGCCTTGCCGGAACGGCGCAGCTCTTTGATATCAGTCTGTAGACCGGCCCCGAACATCAGAACAATAACACCCAGCTCCGAAACCTGATTCATAAACTCGGAGGGCTGTACAAGCCCCATCAGGCTGGGCCCCAGCAACAGACCGGCCACAAGCGCCCCCACCACCTGCGGCATATCCACTTTTTTTGTAAGAATTGAAAAGGACTTTGTCACCAGAAGAATGATGGCAACATCAAAAATAAAGCGATAGGATTCCATAAAATCACCTTTCAAGTTAATCTATGCCGCTTTGCTGTATAGCAGCGCAGGGCAGCTGTTTGGCCATATATCGACGGATGATATATTGCATATTGAAACCCAATTGCAATATATCCTGCGGCGTTTTCCAGTATAGCACCCTGACGGTGGCAATTCAAGATAAATAATACGCATATTAAATAGCTTAAAAATATAAAATTTGTAGATTATACATAAATTGTTTTCAAATCCAAAAGAAGATAATGGAATTTGATTTTTACAACTCAAAAAAAATCAGACGAATCCGACAACAGAATTCGCGACAAAAACAGGCGTCGCCTATTAAAGCGACGCCGCACACAACGATTGAAAATTAAGAAGCTGTCCCCCACAGAACCTCTGCTCAGCGCTTATCGTGCTCTGAATTGGGCAGCTCGCGCTCCGCCCGCATTTCAAAATGGATCATGAGCGCCATCAGACCGCGCAGCAATATGACGGCACCTAAAATAATAAGCTCGTCCAGACTTCGGATCAGCACTGTCTTAAGAATCTCAGCCGCCATTTTAAATTCCAGCCCTGTCGTCATCTCCTGCAACAGCATAAACTGAAAGTTGAAGCGGTTTTTGCGCACGATATGATGCAGATAGTAATAAAAGGCTTTCAGCGCGCCGACAGCGATAATGAATATTCCAAAAAGCTCTAAAAGTCCGATTATGGGGGGCAGAATCCATTCAACCAAATGTTCCGGCGTCATAGGCATTCTCCTTGAATACAGCGGATGCCTGCTGACTGTCATTTCGGCGGTCATCCTGATTTTTTGAATTTAAGGCAAGAATATTCATCAGCGGCGCGGTATAAAAACCCTTTTTGTCACCAGCGCTTTCCGGCGGTTCCGCCAACAGCGCCTCGGTCGGCGCTTCGGCAGCCCGCGGCCTGAGCCGATAAGGACTTAATTACCATATAAACGCGCAACATATTCCTCAAGACATTCGTTATTTTGATGCATGGAGGCGGCGTGCTCCTTGCCGACATAGCGCAAATGCCAAGGCTCGTAGGTGATGCCGGTGATATCCTGCTTGTCCTTGGGGAAGCGTACGACAAAGCCATATTCCCATCCGTGATCCGCCATCCAGCGGCCCGCGTCGGTGTCGGCGAACGCGTGGTTTAGCACCTGATGCGACGGCGTAACAATATCCAGCGCAAGGCCGGTGTGGTGCTCGCTGGTACCGGGCGGCGCCACCCAGCGCCTTGCCTCAATGACGGCCTGCTCTTGGGACAGGCCCAACGACAGTTGCTTATTAATCTGCTTTTCAAACAACTGCCGAGATTGCTCAAGCGTTCGGTAGCCGTAACAGATAATCAGTGAGACGCCGTCGTTCGCGGCGGCTGTAATCAGTTCATCGACCGCACCGGTGATGCGCGTGTCCACCTCGTAGCCATAGCGGGTCATGGTCAGGTCGACCGACCAGTCCTCCGGAACGGGGTGCTCAAAATTGACCAGCACCAACCGCCAGTCGTCCGGCTCGGCAGCCGGCTTTGAGGAAGGGGACAAGCCCTGCGTCTCGGACGACGAGACGGCGGGCAGGCTCTCGGGCAATTGCGAGGACGGCGTTGCCTCTGAAGAAGGGCGCTGGCCGGGGACGAGATCGGCGGCTTTTCTGCCGCAGCCCCCGAGCAGTATCAGTATGGCGCAAAGCAGCGCCAGCGTATAGCGCGACAATAATAAGACTCCTTTTAATTCACTTCTTATGTCTGACAGCTCTATTTTCTCACAGAGCATCGTGTTTAGCAAGGAATATTGAAATTTTACCTGGAAATGCTATTAAAAATATCTAGGAGGATGAACGAATGCCCCCTTTCATGCAGCGCTGTACCAGCAGCGGCGTAAGGCTGCGCATGCTGCTGTTGTATGCCCTGAACGTTTTGGATATGATTATAACAAAGTTTCTGCTTGAGACCGGCAAATTCCGTGAGGTTAACCCGGTCATGGCGCTGGCGCTGCAAAGCGACTGGGCCACGCTGCTGCTAAAGCTGCTGCTGCCCGCAATGCTGATGGCCTATCTCGACCAGCGGTTAAAAATCGTCGATGCCCGGCATCTTAGGCTCGCGGCGGGCGCACTCGAATTTCTGATCGCGGCCTATAGCCTCGTGAGCCTGCTGCATCTATGGCTGTATTGGAGCAACCTGTAAAAACAGCGGATGGCCTGCGCCATCCGCTGTTTTGTTAGCGTTGCTTTTCTTTGGGTCTTGGCATATTCTTTTGATAAAGTAAAGACAGCCCCCGCAAAATCAGGTCATCGTCACAGATAATCTCATGCTGGCAAAGCGGGACGACACAGCGCGTCAGCCCACCGGTCGCCACCACGGTGGCCGTGCAGCCGAGAACCTGCTGTTCCACCCGGTCGATCAGCCCGTCAATCATCGCGGCGTTGCCATGAATAGCGCCGGTGCGCATCGCGTCGACGGTGTTTTTACCCAACAGCATCTCGGGTGGCTCAAGGCTGATGTGGGGCAGCTGCGAGGTGCCGGTCGCCAACGCCTGCACCGAGCTGCGCAGCCCCGGGATGATCATATAGCCGATATAGTCCCCCGCTTGATCCAGCACGACCAGCGTCGTGGCGGTGCCGAGGTCGAAGAGCAAAATCGGCTTCGGGTAGCGCGCCAGCGCGGCGACAGCCCCTACAATCAGGTCGCTGCCCACCCGGGCAGGGTTGTCGGTGAGAATGTTCAGACCGGTTTTAACCCCCGCGCCAACCAGCAGCGGGCGCTTTGCGGTGATCTTCTGCACCGCGCTTTGTATGGCGGCGCTCAGCGGCGGAACCACCGACGAAATGATCGCGCCCTCGATATCGGCAAGGTCAACCTTGTACAGCGCAAAAAGCTCGGTTAAAAGCGCGGCGTATTCATAATCGGTTTTATCGGGGTCGGTGCGCAGCCGCGCGGTAAAAAGCACGCTTTCATCCCGCATGCCGCCGATGACGACGTTGGTGTTCCCGATATCGATGGCGATAATCATGCGGCGAAATTACTCCTTCCCCAGTTTGCGGCTATATAGGGTCTTATAGAGCGGCGGGCAGATAACGGCGGTTAAAAACGCGGCCAAGATTGCCTCCGGCACGCCGTTGACGCCGACAACGCCCATAATGACGCCCAAGAGCGCTTCAAGCCCGAGGTTTTTCGCCTCGGCATAACTTGCGCCGTAGAGCAGATAGATGCCGCCCATGACAAAAACGGTGTTGGTCAACGAGCCAAGAAAACCCGCGGCGCCGCACGCCAAAATGGGTCCGGTGCGGTCTTTAAGCCATTTAAAAAGCAGCCCGGCTACTATTCCGATTAAAATTCTCGGAACAAAGCAGATCACAAGGCTGCGCAGCCCGCCCGAAAAGCGGGGGTCAAGACTGTAAAACGGTGTAAAGACAAACGAGGTAATCAGCGGCTTGAGCGTGTTGTTGATCAAACTGGTCAGCCCGAACACGCCGCCCAAAAACGCGCCGGATTTAGGGCCAAGCAGACACGCCCCGATAATAACCGGAATGTGTATCGTCGTCGCGTTCATGAAGCCGAGCGGGATATACCCTAAAAAGGGCACGTTGGCCATCACAACGATAATGGCCGCAAAAAGCGCCAGAAGCGTCAGGTGGCGAAGGTCGGGGCCGCGGTTTGTACGGGTCTTGTGCATATTCAATTCCTCCTGCTGCTGTTCGCCGTTTACGGGAT
>DALYYK010000240.1:0-2796 GCA_031983305.1 Candidatus Fimivivens sp.
TAAACTATATTATATATTTTATTATACTATTATTTTTGGACTCCGCAATACTTATTCTTGAAATAAAAACAATTTTTTGCTATGATGTCAGCCAAGGGAGTGATCTTATGAACAACGCCGCTTCTCGGCCGCTTGATAGCTCTTTGCAAAAGGTCGCAATTCACGTCTCGGACCTGCCAGCATTGGAGCTCTATATCGAT
The DNA here is from genome assembly GCA_031983305.1 of Candidatus Fimivivens sp. GTDB lineage: Bacteria > Bacillota > Clostridia > Oscillospirales > Ruminococcaceae > Yanshouia. Next base: position 201 of record DALYYK010000240.1, read on the forward strand.
CAGGTCATCACGCTGATCGAGCAGGGCTATGCCACGAACCGCCGCGCGCCTGAAGAAAAGTCGCTGACCAAGATGATGATCAACAACTACAGCAAGGCGGGATTGGTTCGCCCAATCAAGGGTAAGCGCTATGCCAAAGAGCATATTGTGCAGATGTTGATTATCTATGCGTTAAAAGGCACTCTTTCGATGAACGATATTAAAAACGTGCTGGACACGCTCTATGCCCAGCCCGAATTTGACGCTGCCGCGCTGTTTGACGGCTATGAAAGCGCGCTGGAGAAGCAGAAACAGGCGCTCACATCGCTCGAGTCGCTGCTCGCCGCGTCAACGCTGCTCGAGGAAGCGCCGCCGTCCGACCGCTTTGCGTCGCTCATGGCGGTCTGTTCGATGTCCGAGGCGCTCTCGCAGCTGGCGGGGCGCATGGTGGCGGACTATTTTGCACCGCCCAAAAACGCTTCTAAAAGCCCCAAAGAGAAAAAATAAGGCGGCAAAGTTGCCGCAGCTTGTCGAAAAGTTATACATTGATAGTTTGCTAAGCAGAGAATAAATAAAAAGATACGCGAAATTTTCTGCGTATCTAGACTATTAAAAAATTGTATTTTGGGGAAACTGCAATAAATGCCCAATATTTTACTAAAAAGTATAATTTTCAACAGCCCGGGACAGCAAAAGCTGCCGTTCTTGCCCCACATTGTATGACGCATATAAAAAGCGCCCCGAACAAGCATTTAAAGCTGTTCAGGGCGCTTTTTTAAGCTGAAAAATTCTCACGCTGCCGGTGCGCATGCCCATGGCGGCGATTATTTTTGCCAGCGATTAATAGTTCTTGGCAAGAATCTGGAAGTGCGCCTTCGGATGATCGCAGACCGGACACACCTCGGGGGCTTTCTCGCCAACGTGGATATGGCCGCAGTTGGCGCACTGCCACAGAACCTTCTCACCCTTGATGAAGACGGCGTTGCCTTCAACGTTGGCGAGCAGCTTGCGGTAACGCTCCTCATGCTCCTTCTCAATCTTGCCGACGGCCTCAAAGAGATAGGCGATCTTGGTAAAGCCCTCGGCCTTGGCCTCTTCGGCAAACTTGGCGTACATGTCGGTCCACTCGTAGTTCTCGCCCTCGGCGGCGTCGAGCAGGTTGGTAGCGGTGTCGGGAATGCCGCCGTCATGCAGCAGCTTAAACCAGATCTTCGCATGCTCTTTTTCGTTGTTGGCGGTCTCTTCAAAGAGATTGGCGATCTGTACGTAGCCTTCCTTCTTGGCGACAGAAGCATAGTAGGTATACTTGTTTCTGGCCTGGCTCTCACCGGCAAAGGCGGTCATCAGGTTGGCTTCGGTCTTGGTTCCTTTTAAATTGCTCATCATTATAATCTCCTTCTATATAAAATTAGGATTACGGACAGTTAATTGATAATAATTATCGTTTTATATCATAACATATTTTATCGATATGTCAAGACGATTCGGCCTATAATATCTCTAAACTGATCTTCCAATCTTGTACATTGGTTTTATTATAGCTTAAATTTGGGAATAAATCACCCCGATAAAAATTAAAAATTTGAATATTGGGGCCAAATAGACCTTATTATTGACATTGCCGCCACATCTTTTTATAATAAGAGAGACATTTTTATAAACCGATGCCTTGAAGAAAAGAATTGTGAAGCTACTTTTTCCACAGAGAGGGCGACAGGGCTGAAAGCCGCCTGTAAAAGTGCCGCAAGGGCCGTTTCGGAGCACCGCGCTGACGAGGCGCGGCGTATTCCCGCGCGTTACGCGGGCTAAAGTGGTGTGCCGTAAAACGGCATGCAATTTGGGTGGTACCACGGAAATGCTGCACTTTCGTCCCATATGTCGGGCGGGAGTGTTTTTTGTTGCACACCGCGTTATCTCCGCTTATTTTGTGTTGGCTGCGTATCGCGTTGCGATACCTGTTAAATATAGATTTAAACCGCTTATCAACAATTCATAGAAACAGGATGTGACAAATTAAATGGAATGGACCGGACTAAACGAACTGCGCAGTAGGTTTTTAAATTTTTTTGAGAGCAAGGGGCATATGTTGCTGCCCTCGGCGCCTCTTGTTCCGCGCGATGACAACAGCCTGCTGCTAATCAACTCGGGTATGGCGCCGCTGAAAAAATACTTCACCGGCATGGAGACGCCGCCCAGAAAACGCGCGACCTCCTGTCAGAAGTGCATCCGCACGCCCGACATTGAAAATGTCGGCAAAACCGCGCGCCACGGCACCTATTTTGAGATGCTGGGCAACTTCTCGTTCGGCGATTATTTTAAGCACGAGGCGACGGCCTGGGCGTGGGAGTTTCTGACCAAGGAGCTGCAAATCCCCGCCGAGCTGCTTTGGGTCACCATCTATGAGGATGACGACGAGGCCAAGGACATCTGGGTCAACGAGGTCGGCGTGCCCGCCGAGCGCATTGTCCGCATGGGCAAAGAGGACAACTTCTGGGAGATCGGCTCGGGCCCCTGCGGCCCTTGCTCCGAGCTGCACTTCGACCGCGGCGAGAAATACGGCTGCGGCTCCCCCACCTGCGGCGTCGGCTGCGAATGCGACCGTTACATTGAGATCTGG
>DALYYK010000240.1:2806-4860 GCA_031983305.1 Candidatus Fimivivens sp.
ACGCCGCTGGACCACCCAAACATCGACACCGGCATGGGGCTTGAGCGCCTCGCCTGCGTCATGCAGGGCGTCGACAACCTCTTTGAGGTCGACACCGTTCAGCGCATTATGGGGCATATCAGCCAGATTGCCAATGTGACCTATAAAGCCGACCCCAAGAGCGATATTTCGCTGCGCGTCATCACCGACCATGTGCGTTCGACGACCATGATGATCGGCGACGGCGTCGTCCCCTCGAACGAGGGGCGCGGCTATGTGCTGCGCCGCCTGCTGCGCCGCGCCGCGCGCCACGGCAGACTGCTGGGCATCACCGACCCGTTCCTCTATCAGGTCGTGGACACCGTCATCGAAGAGAATAAGATCGCCTATCCGAACCTCGTCGACAGCCGCGACTACATCGTCAAGGTCGTACGCATGGAGGAGGAGCGCTTTGCCCGCACCATCGATTCGGGTATGGAGCTGCTCTCGAGCATCATTGATCGCATCGAAAGCGCGGCCATGAATGACGACAAGCGCGTGCTGCCGGGCGATCTGGCCTTTAAGCTCTACGACACCTTCGGCTTCCCGGTCGATCTGACCCGCGAAATCCTTGAGGAAAAACAGATCGGCTTGGACGAGGAAGCCTTTAAAAAGCTCATGAGCGAGCAGCGCGACCGCGCCCGTAAGGCCCGCGAAAGCATGGGCGACGCCGGGTGGGAGGATGACGTGCTCGCCGCGCTCGACAGCAAGACCGAGTTTGTCGGCTACACCGCCAACGACGTCAAGTGCAAGATTGTCGCCATCGTCGCCGAGGGCGCATTGGCCGACGCAATCGGCGCCGGCGACCGCGCGGCCATTGTGCTGGATAAGACCCCCTTCTACGCCGAGAGCGGCGGACAGGTCGGCGATGCGGGCATCATTTCGGACGGCAAGGCCGTATTCCACGTCTACGACTGCAAAAAATCCCCGACCGGGCAGTTCCTACACATCGGCGAGATGATTAACGGCAGCCTGCTAGCCGGCAGCGCGGTGACCGCCGCCGTTGGCAAGCGCCGCAGCGCCGTTATGCGCAACCACACCGCCGCGCACCTGTTGCAGTTTGCGCTGCGCGAGGTGCTGGGCACCCATGTGCATCAAGCGGGTCAGCTTGTAGACAGCGATTTCTGCCGCTTCGATTTCACCCATTTTGCCGCCGTCTCCCCCGAGGAGCTGGCCAAGGTCGAGGCGTTGGTCAACAATATGATTTTCTCGGCCCTGCCGGTCAACATCGCCGAAATGACCCAGGACGAGGCCAAGCAGAAGGGCGCGATGGCGCTGTTCTCTGAAAAATATGGCGACACGGTGCGTGTCATCGACATCGGCGGGCGCTCGGTCGAGCTCTGCGGCGGCACCCATGTCGATAACACCGCGCGGCTGGGCCTGTTTAAAATCCTCAAGGAATCGTCGGTCGCGGCGGGTGTACGCCGTATTGAGGCGGTCACCGGCGACGGCGTGCTCGGTTATATCAACCAGCTTCAGTCGCAGATCGCCTCGGCGGCGGAGCTCTTAAAAATCGGCTCGGGCGCCGATCTGGTCGGCAAAATCGGCGCGCTGCAAAGCGAGCTTAAGGCCAAGGATCGCGAGCTTGATTCAATCAGCCAGCGGCTGGCCTCCTCCCAGATCAAAAGCCTGTTTGAAAACGCCAAGGAGATCGACGGCATTCGCGTCATGACCGCGAGCTTTAACGACATGGCCCCCGACGCGCTGCGCGCCTTAGGCGACAAGGTCAAGGAATATGCCGAGCCGGTCATGGCGGTGTTCACCTCCGCCACCGGCGCGAAGGCCTCGGTGCTGGCGGTGGTCAGCAAGGCGGCGGCCGACAAGGGCGCGCACGCAGGCAAGCTGATTAAGTCGCTGACAGCCCTTGCGGGCGGCTCGGGCGGCGGCAAGCCGGATTCAGCCATGGGCGGCGCGCCCGAGCTCTCAAAGCTCAACGAGGCGGTGACCAAGGTTGAGGGCCTGCTCAAAGAGATGCTGACCAAGTAAAATGGATGGATGCCCTTACGGCGGGCGGTGCAAAAAGCAGTCGCCCGCCG
>DALYYK010000241.1:0-4860 GCA_031983305.1 Candidatus Fimivivens sp.
CGATCTCCTCATGGTCGTGGTCTTCGTCTTCGTCATGGTCTTCGTCGTGATCATGGTCGCTTTCCATACCCTCGACGAGCTCCTCTTCAACGACGGTAACGCAGTCCATCAGCTTTAAGGTCGTGGGAGCCTTGTCCCCCATCGAGTCGAGGATGTCGTCGATCCACACATCGCTCTCGCCGCCGACGTAGATGAAAAGATCGCAGTTTTGTATGGCGATGATGTCCTGCGGCGCGGGCTCATAGGTGTGGCTTTCGGCGCCCGGGGGCAGCAGCATGGTGATGTCGGCCTTGTCGCCCGTAATTTCGCGCGCGAAGTCATACTGCGGAAAAATGGTCGTGACAATTTTCAGTCGGTCTTGCTCCGGCGCTGCCGCTGCCGACGACGCGGCGTTGCCTTTGCAGCCCGAAAGTGGAAAAACCGCAACGGCGGCGGCCAGTATTAGTGAAAATAACTTTTTCATATCGTCCTCCTGAGGATGATGTCAAAAATGTGGTTTTTAACGTGCGGCTCTGTCAGGTAAGTGTGCGGGTAGGAGAGGACTCAATTGTCCATACGGGTGCGCAGCGCCACCGGTGTGCGCTCTGCCGCCAGCGGCACGCTGCCGCAGACCGCGGCCGCAACGCAGGGACCAGTGCCGCACAGCGTGCTCAAAAGCATGAAGATGCCTGCCGCCGCAAGGGTACGCAACGTTGCCGTCGCCTGCCCGATATGCAGGCAGGCAGTGCATTGGGCCCCCAGGCAGCGGTGGTCGGCGTGGACGACAACCACGGCGAGAGACAGAGCAATGACCAGCGCCAGCGCGCAAAGCGCCAGCGCCGTAACGACCCGGATTTTGATGCTTCTCTGATGTATCATCTTTATATTACCGCCGATTTGAAACTGATTCTCAAATTATCCTTGCTATTATAGTATACCCCGGATTGCTTGTCAAGAAAAATACGGCGAGTTATAGGCCGAGCCTGCCTGATGGCGGATTGCTGTGGCATTTTGCAGGGCGGGGCGAGGGCTATACCCAATATCAAAGGAGGCGGATTTTGACCATTATAGAATTTCCGGCATATAAAAACCCTGCGGCAAACATTGCCGCAGGGTTCGCATTTACTATTGGCGCGCGCCCGTTACGGCGCAGAGACTGAAAAGGGTGTGCCGTGCAGCAGGTCTTCTAGCGTGACACCGTCGACATAGCTGTCAATGACCTTTCCAAGCCCCTGCCAAAATGGCAGCGTTTTACAGTCGCCGCAGCGGGGGCAGAGATTTGGCTCGTTCTCAAGGCAGGCGACCGGCACAAGTGCGCCTTCTACGGCGCGCAGAATCTCCCCGGCGGTATAGGCGGCCGCGGGGCGGGTCAGGCGGTAACCGCCGTTGCTGCCGCGCACGCTTTTAAGCAGCCCCGCGCGTGCGAGCAGCGGGATGATCTGCTCAAGATATTTCAGCGTAATGCCCTGCCGCTCGGCGATATCGCGCAGCGAGATCACGGCTCCCTCGGGATGGGTGGCAAGGTCGATCATGACGCGGAGCGCATATCGGCCCTTGGTGGATACCTTCATGGAAAAAACCTCCAGATAGAATCAATGGGGCACAGGCCGTCGCAAGCGGCGAATGGTGCGAATAATATTTGCCGTAAGGGCGGCCTTGGGCGGAACGTTGCGAACGAAAAGGCATATTATGGCTCACGAGGAGGCGATCAATATGACCATAGACGCTGCCATCGAGCTGATGAAGTGGCTGGCACTGTTTACGTTGGGCGCGGCTTCCATTTATTATCAGACCAATACCAAGATCGGCTGTTACGTCGCCAGACTGATTGATGAGGCGGAACGTGTTTATGAGGACACCGCCAAATCGGGCGGAGAAAAATTTGAATGGGTGGTCACCGCTCTTTACGGCATGGTGCCGGCGCTGTTAAAGCCCTTTATCACACGGCAGGTGCTTGAGAACCTTGTTCAAAGCACCTTTGACGCCATGCAGCAATATGCCGCCACCCAGATCGGCCGGCTGGCCGGTGACCGGCAGACACAAGATAAATAGGCCGCAACGGCAGTACGAGCCGCCCGCTTGGCAAAACGGGCGGTTGTTATAACACAAAAGCCCCCTTACCGGGGGCTTTTGCTTTTAAAAAGCCGGACGGTTGCTGCCGCGCCGCGCGTCGGTCAGGGTACGGCATCCCGCTCGACATGCTCGGCCAGCTTTTCAAAGGTTTCGTCGCTGATGCAGTGCTCAATTTTGCAGGCATCCTCAGCGGCAATCGCTTCGTCGACGCCAAGGCTGATCAAGAAGCTTTTGAGAAGCTTGTGCCGGCGGTAGATGCGCTGGGCAATCTCCATGCCGGGCGGCAGAAGGCTGATATAACCTTCGTTATCCATTTCAATATAGCCGTTTTCGCGCAGCTTTTTCATCGCGACGCTGATGCTGGGCTTGGAATAGCCCAATTCGTTGACAATATCGATGGAGCGCACCAGTCCGAGACGCTCGGTTAAAATCAATATCACCTCGAGATAGTCCTCGGCAGAGGCGTGTATAACCATTTCATCAGCTCCATTCCTTTTTATTTATTATATTAAAATTCGTCGGTTTTTTCAAGTTTGTTGGCGCTTTGTCATTTCTTTTTCAATTTATGTTTGAGAATTGTTTTCGCTTTTATTAATATAGTATAGTATAATACTAAATAGTTCAACATTATTTTACAGAATGGTATTCCGCTTGCAGCAACAGGGGGAATTGTATGCAACCGCTTCAATACTATGGGCATCCTTATGCCGAGTATATTATCTGCCAAAAGGCGATTTTAACCACCAACCGCGAGACGATTGGGCACCTTCTTAAAATGGCGATTGCAATGATGTCATTTTTCGTGGCCGCTTCGTTTATATTGCCGTTTCTTGAAACATACCGCATGATTTACTTTACGACCGCCGTGTCGCTGGGCGCGCTGGCTTTGGCCTTTGAACGCCTGCTTTTTTTGAAAAGGAACAGCACGCTCGGCGCGTATCTGCTCATGACGATTTTGTACGGATTTGGCATTGCGCTGGCTATTCCGCATCAGGATCAGACCTCGTCGGTTTTTAATCTGCTGCTGGTCATTCTGCCTATTTTCTTTATCGACAATTTTTTGCGCATGGCGCTTTATACGCTGCTGGCGGGCCTGCTGTTTTGCGCCGTATCCGACAAGACCAAGCTGCCTGTAATCGCGTCGCGCGCTGTTTTCAGCTGCCTGTGCCACTATGCCATTTCGCTGATGGCGCATTTTTATGTCAACTACCGCATTGTCGGCGGCATGATCAGCGACCGCAAGCGTGACGACGCGCTCGTGTCGTACCAGAAGGCGCAGTACGAGCTACGCGCGCAGGTGCAGAAAGACCCGCTGACAGGGCTTTATAACCGCGCCGCTTTTATCGAGCTGGCTGTTTTGCAGCTTCAAAAATGCTGGGAGATGGGGCGCTATCCGGCGCTGGGCATTCTTGACCTCGACCATTTTAAATCGATCAACGACACCTACGGACATCAGGCGGGCGACGAGGTGCTGGTCGGTGTCGCGTCGATTCTTCAAAAAACGCTGCGCGGCAGCGATATTGTCGGACGGCTGGGCGGCGATGAATACATCTTTCTGTTGACCGATATCGCCGGCGATGGGGCGCTCCCGGCGATATTGGAACGGCTGCTCGAGGGGGTTGCGCAGATGGGGAGAGAGCGGAGCATGCCGCTGCACGCGTCGGTGGGCTTAATTCTGTCGATCGACGCGCAGGACACATTCGACAGCCTGTACCATAGGGCGGATATCGCGTTGTATACCGCCAAAAACACCGGCCGTAACCGATATGTGATTTATCGTTAACCGGGTAATTTCTGACCGGGGCATTATCGGCCCCGGTCGGTGTTTTTGAGGCAGCTTTTGATCTCGGATGGGCGGATGGGCGCTTAAGAGTGTTCATACAAGGTTTTAGATCACGTAGTAAAAGAATGGAATAGCCACCCTATTTAAAAAGGAGTTTTATGATGCAGATGTGTGTTGTTATTGCGGACGGCAGCTTTGTCTCGACGACGGCCCCGTTGCAGGGGCCTGTTGAAGAAACGATAGCCCAGGCGGCTGAAATTGGCTTTGACGCCGTACAGTTGACTGTGAACCGCCCCTCGGAGGTGGATGTGCAGGCCGTGCGCCGCGCCGTCGGTCGCTTTGGGCTAAATGTGGCGTCGATTGCGACGGGCAGGGGCTACACCGTCGACCGGCTCTGCCTAGGCGCTGGGGATGAGCAAAACAGGCGCGACGCCGTCGGGCGCATGAAGGCGCATGTCGATCTTTCGACCGAGCTGGGTAATCCGCTCGTAGTTGTGGGGGCTATTCGCGGCTGGTCGACCGACAGCCCCTCGCGGGCGGTTTATGTTGAGCAATTCACCAAGAGCTTTTACGAGCTGCTGCCCTACGCCGAGCAGCGCGGCGTTACGGTCATTCTCGAGGCTAACGACCATCTTGAGACCGACATGTATTTGGACCCGACCGAGACAGCGGATTATATCCGGCAGTTTAACTCCCCCGCCTTTAAGCTGCACCTCGATACGATGCATCTTTGGAACGAGGGCATCGATACCTGCAACTGCATTTTTGAGCAGCGTGATATTTTGGGGCAGGTCGATATTTCAGACGCAGACCGCATGGTGCCGGATGGCAGGAACTACAATTTCCCCGCCTGTCTCAAGGCGCTGTGTGAGATTGGCTACAGCGGGCCGCTTGTTTTTGAATATCGCCCGGCCCCGCCCGACAATGCGGCGAAGGCCGGCTTTGATTACATCGCCGGTTGCCTGCGTGAAATACGCGCGGCTGCGCGGAAATAATAGGTCGGGCGGTATTGGGTGGTTAAAATA